>JASHQG010000436.1 GCA_030037665.1 Acetobacteraceae bacterium | reverse complement strand
CATCCAGCTTCGCTCGCACCTCCGTTCTGCGGCCACCGGCCGCTATGGTATCCACGAGCTGATACCCGCGAAGCGTATATCCATCGCGTCCAGCCAAGCGCGGAGCCGCGCTCCGTCGAACATGCCGAGAGGTGGTGCCACCTTGCCGTCGCGTGCATCGAAATACCGACACTGGCGTACTTCGACGGCGTCCGCAGCGAAGAGTCGCGGCATCCAGACGCGCACGCTTATTTTCGCCAGTTCGATAAACCCAGGCAGGCCGGTTGTCGCGTTGCCGCTTGGATGGAGAATAGCGCCGGAATTCATTTGCACTGCCCCTTGGTGTGCGAAATTCGGAGCGCGATTTTCTCAATTATGCAGCAATAAATGCGAACTTCCGGGAACAGAACCCGGTGTATCAGCCGGGCTTCCGCCCAATTCGACGGCCCTCGGCTACCGCCAATGTTGCAGCAACGTGCGGGACTGAAAATCTCAAATAAGCGGCAGCGAACGAAGCAAATTCTCAATGCAAACGGCAATTTCTCAGCTTAATGGCAACCGCAAGTCTCTGACTCTGCTTAAATGACATTCGCCGAGTCGGCCCGGGGAATTTCACCCCGAGCCGCTCACAGATCCGTACGTGACAGTCTCCCGTCATACGGCTCGTGCCACCCACTGAAGGCTGCCGCCTTCCATCGATAACCGCGCGCTCTTCCGGTCTCCCGTTGGCCCATGATCTCGATGCGGGTGACCTCCTCCCTTCGCTCAGCGGGCATTACCCCACGTCAACACTACTACGGAGGAGTCCGCCCCAGCCTACCGCATCGGTACTTTCGGCCTCGGGTTGTCGCCCTTGCGCCTTTTCCCTTGCCATCAGCAAGCTGGTTCCCGCAGTTCCGCCTAGAAGCCTGTGCCCAACTCACGCCCCCTGTACGCCGGCCGCCGCCCATCCAGTACTGCAGGCTCCCGATGGACTTATCCCAGGAGAGAATGACACCCCTGGTTTTGACGGCACTTAAGCCGTTATCGACGCGTCTTCGAAGGTTAGCTTTCGCTCGTCTTTTGGACACTCACCTGCCTCGGGTCATGCCCGGGCTTTTGATCCGACGTTCACCACCGCGGCTTTTGGCCGAAGCAGCTCGGACTGGTTTGAGACCAGTGCCTGAACACCGATCCCGAGGGGCCCACCCTCATCTTCTACGCAGCTGTACGGCACGACCTCAGTTCATGCAGAACTCCTTTCGTGCCTCTGCGGCACAATCACTCCAAACAGCAGTGCCGGCACCGTACTGGCACTGTGCTTTGACCAAGTGGCAACGTGATCGACCGACTGAGCCATCACAGGGTACTCTACTCGACGTGAACCTGAGTCGCCGAACCCTTACAGACCGAACCCATAAAGCAATAGCAGCAATAGCTGACTATCGATTATTCTCAATTGGAATGGGCCCTCGTGCGATCACCGTTTAACGACGCCCAGTGCAACAGTGCCTTTGCCCGCACAGGGAGCAGAAGCGGCGACAGAGGTATCTTACCCAGGCGGATGAGATCTTCATCTTCCGACGTGGCGTCGTGAGGCGACAAACAACATACGGGTGTCGCCCAGATCGTCGCGATACACCAGGACTTGAATTCTTGCGCGGTCTGACCGCGGATCACCTGAAGAGCCTCGCGCCATGCCGTCGGGGTCAAGCGGAATGCCAAAAAATGCCTGTCGCTCTTCGTCAGTCGGCAGCCGTCGTTGTGCCATCCCTGTCCTGCGCCAAAAGCGCGGAGAGCCTATCCGGGGCGCTGTCCGGCAAACGAAGGTTGAACGATCACCATCAATGATCTCGCGCGCGCCCACATCTCGGCCGAGTGGAGCATGCGCGGCGCGCCGTTCCCGCTCAAAGTGGGCAAAACCGCACTCTGAAGCGCTGAACTCGTTCGAGTCGCCAACGGCGGTTCACAAATGTTCGCTCTTAGCGTTGTTCAGCGAAGAACCGACGCCATGCCCTCAGGTGGCATCCTGGCGCACGGTGTTGTAAGCGGCGACGATCACGACGGACATCGTGACTCTCAGTCTCCGCGTCGGCTTGGCAAAGCGCCTGCTGGTGATCACAACATCGTACACCGCGCTGCTCAAGTCGGTGGGATGGCATGCGATCCGAACGCACGTGCTGGAGCGCCACGCACCGGGACGTTCGCCTTCGCGTCGCGCTCGGCCAGGCGGGCACCCAGCCACCCCGTCGAGCGCCGACAGCCGCCGGCTGACGGCGGCGAGGAGCCGGACACCGCGGCGGCGGCAGAAATGCCACCCGTCTCGACGACAGTGCAGAACAGCTCAACGTCGCCGATACCAGATACCATCTGACAGGGCATGCTTCCCCATGGCGGAGATCAGGCATCGTCCACGACGGCTTTCCGACCCTCGGTCGGGCACCCAGTCCGCTCGCAGCGAAAGGAGCAGGTCATGCGCGCGCTACGGTTTGAGACATTCGGCGATCCTTCAGTCCTAGGACTGGCGGAAGTCGCCACCCCCGTTACCGACAAAACCACGGCCCTCGTGCGGGTGATGGCGGCGTCAATCAACCCGAGCGACGTCAAGAACGTCGCCGGGGCCATGACACAGACGACCCTGCCGCGCATCCCTGGCCGGGACTACGCTGGCGTGATTGAAGCGGGCCCGGCGGAGTGGATCGGCGCCGCCGTTTGGGGAACGGGCGGCGATACCGGCTTCACGCGCGACGGTACCCATGCCGAACTCATCGCCGTCCCGGTTGCGAGCCTGCGCCGCAAGCCGGACACCCTCAGCTTCGATCAGGCGGCATCGGTCGGCGTCAATTACATGGCGGCCTGGTGCGGGCTTGAAGCGGCTGGCATGAAGGCCGGCGAAACGGTGCTGCTCATCGGCGCCGGGGGCGGCGTCGGCGGCGCCGCCGCGCAGATCGCCCGGCGCCTCGGCGCTCGCGTGATCGGTGCTGACCGGCACGCGCCGCATCCAGACGCGCCAATCCGCGCCATCGCGGAACAGCTGATCATCGGGACCGACGAGCTGCCGGCGAAGATCCGCAGGGCCACCGGCGCCAGGGGCGCCGATGTCGTGCTCGACCTTGTCGGCGGCGTCATGTTCCGCAGTGCCGTCAACTGTCTCGCCCTCGGTGGCCGGCTGATCGAAATTGCCGCGACGGGCCAGCGCGAAGTGAGCTTCGACCTCGCAGATTTCTATCGCAACGAAAGCCGCCTCTTTGGCGTGGACACGCTGAAGCGCGATCTGACGGCGTCAGCCGAGGTGCTGGATGTGCTGACGCCAGGGTTCGTTGCAGGCGACTACCATGCCGCGCCGATCGCTGAGACATGCGGATTGGGCGACGCGCAGGCAGCCTATCACAAGGTCGCTGTCGGCGTCGCTGGCCGCATCGTGCTGCGGCCGCAGGAATAGGAGGAGGCAGCCATGTCGGGCTATCTCATCTCCCTTTTCATGGGCTTGGCCGTCGGGGCAGCATACGGTCTCCTGCAGGTCCGATCCCCGGCGCCGCCATTGATCGCGCTGGTCGGCCTGTTGGGAATCGTGCTCGGTGAGCAGGCAATCGACGTGCTGAGACACCATTCCGTGCCACGGCCAGCCCAGACCGCGACCCGGCAGCCTGCCGATGACAAAACGGTGCCTCGCTAGGCCGGCTGTCACGCGAAGGCTGTCATGGGGCTCACGGTCCAGGAGAAATCCAAGGTGACCAAGGAGGCCGGGCCTCAGCCTGCCTGCCGTCGGGCTTATCTTCACCGTGCCGTTGGTAGCGCGTGCGTCGTCGGACGAGCCGGCGGGGATCGATCTTGGTGGCAGCAACTTCATGGTCGGGGTCGGTACCGCGCGCGTTCCCTCGGCAAATGCTTCCCTTGGGCGTCATCGCATGCCCCGCCTTGTAGCATTCCGTCATTTCATGAGGACTATTCTCTCCTTCTCTCTGCCCAATCAATCTGGCTAGTGATACATCACGGCACGCGAACGACGCACTCTGCCAGCATGGCAAAATGCAATCGTGGTGAACACCGACCATGTCATTGATTGTGGAGAGGACCCCCCAGCCTCACCCGACTTCGATACAACGATTTCGCTGTGCTAAAGACAAGGCAGGGTTATGTTGTCCAGGAATCCAGTCGAAAAATGACCGGGCGCAGCTTCGGGTTCTTTCCGCACAGCATGAAGCTGGAAGACAGACACAAACCTATCGGTGGGATCGAGGAATGCCAACCGAGGCGGTTACCGAATGACGACTGTCAAACTCTCCCGGTCTGACGTTCACAACCAACAGACGGTCCGCCAGTGCCATCCGTTGGCTTGTATCAATCGCAAAGGTGGTCAGTACGATCTCGTGGTCCTCGGCGGCGGATCAGCCGGGCTTGTTTCCGCTATGACCGCGGAGGCGCAGGGATACCGCGTTTCGATGACAGAACAACGGTTGACCGGAGGGACCTGCGTCAATTTCCGCTCCACGCCGAGCAAGGCGCTGATTCGGTGCGCGCGAGCGGTCCACGATGCGCGCCGCGGCAGCGAATTCGGCTTTAACCTCGATCGGCCTGGACCCACGAAGTCGATCTGCGTCCATGCGAGGCGCCGTTCTAGCTCAGAGGGTGTCGCAAAAGTAGCAATTCCTGTGCCTGTCGCTCAGTTCGAACGGCTCATGCGACCGCTCCTGACAGATTATCGGCGTATCTCGGTTAACGCCGACACTTCAAGTGAAAGTACCTCTCAAACGGCACCGACCGCGGCGCTGTGGACCGCCAGGCTTAGATTGCTCGACGTGGCCGAGATCCAACCCGAAACCGCCGCGTTGCTCATCGCGCCGAACGGGCTCGGTACGCGGCGTCCGAGGACGGTACTTGGCAGCATCTATCAGCATCGTGCGCAACGGCCGCCTGACCTGTCGCTTGCCTGGCTCCTGCTCGCACCGCTGGATCACGACGGGTGGCTGACTGCCGCCATCAGCCAGGCGCATCAGGCCGCACTGATGCGGGCAGACCAGGTGCTGGTGCGGCTCAGTGGCTCGGCAATGCAGCCTCCGTCGCCGTCACCCGCTGCCGCGATCAGCACGGCCGTCGAACCCTTCGTCGGCGATGTGATCACCACGATGCCGCTGATCTGCGCGCTCCTTCGCCGCGTCACATCATGAGGGACATTCTATGACCGCGCACGCGCTGGACCAGATCAGGAATTTTCACGAGCAGTGGCCCTTCGCCCCGCGGCATATGCGGGTGAACGGCTGGCGGATGCACTATGTTGACGAGGGCACCGGCGATCCCGTCCTGCTGCTGCATGGGAATCCGACCTGGGGCTTTCTCTACCGCCACGTTATCCCGCCGCTGGTGAAGTCCGGACGCCGCGTCATCGTGCCCGACATGATCGGCTTCGGCCTCTCCGAGAAGCCGGCCCGCGAGCAGGCCCACAGCCTGGACGGCCATATCGCGAATCTGACGGGCCTGGTCCGCCAGCTCGATCTGCGACGTCTCACCGTTGTCTGCCACGATTGGGGCGGTCCAACGGGCCTGGGATTCGCAATGAGCAATCCGGACCAGGTGCGCGCACTTGTCGTGATGAGCACGTGGGCTTGGCCGTCGCCCCCGGCCGAGTTCCACACCCGCGTGTTCCCTTGGCGCATGATGCACGCGCCGCTGGTCGGGCCATATCTGCTCGGTCGACACAACGCCCTGACGCGGCGCGGGGTGTATCTGTCGGTCGTGGACCGCAACAAGTTCCGGCATGAGGCGCAGGCCTGCTACGAAGCGGTTCTGGCCGACCCTGAAACACGTCTGCTCACCTGGGTCTGGCCGCGATGGATTCCTCTCGACGACACCGCCCGCGCTCAGGCCCGCTTCGCCTGGCTGGAGGCGGAACTGGCAAAATCCAAGTTGCCGACATTGATCGTATGGGGGCGCGAGGACGATGTATTCGACGCCGAGACTTTTGCCACACGCTTCAAACGCCTGCTGCCGCATGCCGATGGTCCACACCTGGTGACCGGTCGGCATTTCCTTCTTGAGGATTCCGGTCCTGAGATCGCCGGGCTGATCGCCACCTTCCTCGATCACCTCGACAAGCAGGGAGACGCGTGATGGGAGATATCACGATCATTGTTGACGCCGAGCTGGCCGGTATGCGCCAGGCGCTGGTGCTGACCGAAGACCGGCTCGGCCATTATCCCGAATTCCGCGCGTTCTTTGTGCGAACGTTCGAGCTCGACCGGGTCGGCTTGTCAAAGCCGGGTTTCGTCCGCGCACCGTCAGGCCTGTCCTACGCTCTGGTGTTCGTTGGCCGCAGCGGCGAGTCATTCCCCTCGGGTCTGGAGATCTACGCCGTCGTCGATGCTCTGGAGCCGTTGGACGAAGCGGCGGTCGACCATGATCTGTGGGCGATCCTCCGGTGGATGATCAGCGGAGTCGGAGCGCCCTGGAGGGTGGACGACCTTCAGGCCACAGGCCGGCTCTATCGCATCCCCGTAGCGGAATAAGACGAGGTGTATCTTGATTCGCTGTCAGCTTCCCGTGCCTGACCGGCCGGCGTAATGTTTTACCATCTGAGGCCTGATAATATGTCCTTTGTCACGTGTTCGGTGATGGACCACGGACCGCCCGATACGCACGGTTGACCGCTGATGCCACTAGGCGCCGACGCTGTGACCTGCCCGCATAGAGTGGTTCAGGTCGCGCGAATGACGCGGAAGATTGCGCAGCTCCGCCCGGCCGGTTGAATCGCTTCCTAAGCCCGTAGAGGTCCGCAGCTTCAGGTCGAGATGCCGCCGCAGCGACCGCTTCAATCACCCGTTCACGCAAGCGACTACGGCTTCGGCGGTGGTCCCACCACGGCGGCTCGATACCATCAGACTCGCGCTCTCTCGACTCCGCGAGAATCCTCCCCCGATTCAAGTGGGCGGAAAATGCTCTAATGCCCCTCTGTCGCCGGCGCCTTTGGCGGGTCGACCTTTTGCAGCAGCAGCACCAGCGGCGTGGTCAGCAAGAACGCCAGCATTATGGTGCGAAACGCATCGGCGTACGCCATGGTCGCCGCCTCGCGGTAGGCGAGGTCACGCAATTGCTCCAGCGCCGCGAGGTGTGCGGCCGGCACTGATCCCAACACCGTCGTGAGTCGCGCCGCGAGGCCTGCCATCAAATTGTCCATCGCGCCGTTGGCCGGTGTCAGGTTCGACGCGATGTTGAGAAAATGCAGGTTCGTCCGATCGTTCAGCACCGCGCCGCACACCGCGATGCCGACCGCGCCGCCAAGATTTCTCATCATGTTGAACAATCCCGACGCATATTTCAGCCGCGCCGGCGGCAGGCTGCCGAGGCCCAGCGTGACGCTCGGCGCCACCGCAAAGACCTGCGGGAGGCCGCGCAGGACTTGCGGGATCAGCAGTTCTCCGCTGCCCCAGTCGTGCGTAATATAACTGAAGCTCCACATCGACAGGCCAAAGCTGGCGAGACCGAACATCATGAGCCAGCGCAGATCGATCCTCCGGCCGAGCGCGACGTAGATCGGCACACCGATGAGCGACGCGACACCGGTCGAGAACACGGCGAGACCTGTCTGCCACGCCGAAAACCCGCGCACATAGCCAAGGAACAATGGTGTGAGATAGATGGTGGAAAAGATGCCGATGCCGGTAACGAAGGAGAGGATACAGCCGACGGTGAAATTCCGGTTACCCAGAGCGCGCAGATCGACGACAGGCTGCGCGTAAGTCAGGCTGCGGACCACAAACAACACGCCAGCGATACCGGAAATCCACGCGCAGTCGCGGATCGTCGCATCGCTGAACCAGTTCCAGCGCGCGCCTTCCTCCAGCACGTATTCCAACGTGCCAAGCGCGATCGCCATCAGCGCGATCCCCGGATAGTCAGCGCCGCGCAGCAGCGACAGGTCGGGTTTGTCGATATCCACGAGCCACACGACGCCCGCCGTTACGAATAGGCCAGGGATGACGTTGATATAGAACAACCACTGCCAGTCGAGCGTGTCGGTGATCCAGCCGCCGATAACGGGACCGAGCGTCGGTGCGATCGACGCGATGCTGCCGACCACGGCGGCGGCGTAGACCCGGCGCGGACCCTCGAAATAATGGAACGACGAGGTGAACACCGTCGGGATCATCGACGCACCCAGCAAGCCCTGCAGGCCACGGAACAGGATCATGCTGTCGATGTTCCACGCCACGCCACACAGCATGCTGGCCAGCGTAAACCCGAGTGCGGAGGCAGCGAACAACCAGCGCGTCGAAAACACGCGTGTCAGCCAGCCTGACAGCGGGATCATGATGATTTCCGCGATCAGATAAGCGGTCTGCACCCAACTGATGTCGTCCTGTGCCGCAGACAAACCGCCTCCGATATCCGCCAACGAGGATGCGACGATCTGGATGTCGAGGAGCGCGACGAACATGCCCACGCACATCACGCCGAATGGCAGGACGCCTCGGAATGCGCTGGCCATCAGTCCCGTCCGACGGTGACGCTGACCGTGGTGGAAAGGCCCGGCCGCAGCAGGCCGAGTTCGGAGGCGTCGCCGTCCAATGCGATACGCACAGGCACGCGCTGCACGATCTTGGTGAAGTTGCCGGTCGCGTTCTCCGGCGGAATGACGCTGAACACCGCGCCGGTCGCCGGCGCGAGGCTGACGATGTGGCCGTGGAAGGTGCGGCCGGCCAGCACATCGGCGACAATCGTTGCAGGATCGCCGGGCTTCATGCGGGCAATCTCGTCTTCTTTGAAGTTCGCATCCACCCACAAGCCTTGCGCAGGCACCACCGACAGGAGATCCGTGCCGGTCGCAACATAGGCGCCAACCTGGGCGTAGCGGTTGCCGATATAGCCGGTGACCGGCGCGACCACGTTGGTGTAGCCGAGGTTCAGACGAGCGGTGCGCAGGTCGGCGTCGGCCTGCGCGACGTCGCCGTGGGCGGCCGCGATTTGGGTATCCAGCACAGCAAGTTGCTGGTCCGCGGCCTGCAACGCGGCCTCCGCAGCCAGTACGGCTGCCTGGGCCGACTGGTCGGAGGCGCGTGCTTTTTGTTCGGCCTGGCGTGACGCCGCGGCCGTGGAGGCCAGCACCCTATAACGGGCTGCATCTTCGGCGGCGAATTCAGCCTGTGCGCGCTTTGCCGTCAGGTCCGCCTGCGCCTCCGCGATCACCGAGTGCTGCAGTACACGCCTGGCGGTCAGGTTGGCGAGCGCGGCCTCTTTCGACTGCAGCACCGCTTCGGCGTGGCGCAGCGCGGCCTCGAAATCATCGGGATCGAGGCGCAGCAGCGTCTGCCCGGCTTCGACGCGTTCGTTGTCATGCACCAGAATCCGCCGGACGAAGCCAGCGACGTGCGGAGCAATCGGAGTTACGTCGCCGCCGACATAGGCGTCATCGGTGGTCTCGACGAAGCGGCCGACCGTCCACCAGTGATGCGCGTAGGCCGCTCCGCCGAGCATCATCACCAATCCCAGCGCCGCCAGCGCAACACGCCTGCGGGTGAGCGAACTGCGCCGGATCGCCGGAGCCGTGATGTCGCGGTCGAGCACCTGGTCGCTCATCTCACCACCTCCTGGCTCGGACTGTGGCGGGTGCGCTGGTATTCGTCGGCGGCGGGTCCCGGCGCGCTGCGGAAGGTGTCGGCCGTCATCTCCTTGCCGGTGACGCGATCGACCAGGACGGGATCTGCGGGCTGGCCGGTTTCGCGGTCCACCACGATCACGCTCGGTCCTTCCGGGGCGAAATGCTTGTTGCCCCAGGCAAGCAGGGCCCAGAGGACCGGGCGAAAGTCGCGGCCGCGCTCGGTCAGCGCATACTCGTGCCGCGGAGGGTGTGCCTGATAGAGGCGGCGTTCCAGGAGGCCGCTTTCCACCAGCGCATTCAGCCGGCGGGTCAGCATGTTGGGCGCAATGCCCAGACTCTTTTGGAACTGGTCGAATTGCGTGACGCCGAGAAAGGCGTCGCGCAGGATCAGGATGCTCCACCACTCGCCGACGCGCTCGAGGCTGCGCGCGATGGGGCAGGACATGCCACCGAAGCTTTTGCGCTGCATAGGTCAGTGTGATCCGCTAGTAGCTTGCAACATGCAAGCTACTATAGAGAGGGAGGTTGCATGATGCAAGTCACCGCCGCGAGGTTTTTCGCCTGACGCACGGGCGACCGGACGCGGATCGGATTTCCAGGACCGGGCCACCATGACGTACGGGGCCGGCGCGGACGCTGTCGTTACCGCCGCGTCCGCCGTCGTCCGAGCGCTCAGAGCGATCACCCGGCAGCACCGGGCGAGCGGCCGGTTGGTCGAGCCCCCCGTGAACGCGGCTACCGCGGCGGAATACGGCGTGCTCGCCCGGCGCGCTGTTCCAGCCACTCCTTGAGCGCCACCGCATTGTTGTGATTCTCGTCGCGCGCTGCGAACAGAAGCGTCACCGGCCCCTCGCGGAGCCGCTCTCGCAACGTCTGCACGGCGGCATGCGCGAGAGGCTCTTTCAATTCCTCGGCATAAGCCGCGCGGAACTGCTCCCAATCCTCGGGGTTGCCGTGAAAGCGTTTGCGCAGGCCATCCGACGGCGCGATGTCCCTGAGCCAGAAATCGAGGGCGGCCTTGTCCTTGGACAGTCCGCGCGGCCACAGCCGATCCACCAGAATGCGCGCACCATCATCATCGCCCGGCGGAGCGTAGACCCGTTTGATTTTCAGCGCAGGCATGAGACGAAGCCCTCCGCCCGGAGACCTGATCTCGGTCAGCTCTTCCGCAGATTCCAGAACAACGCGTAGCCTTGCAGCACATCCGTGACGGTGCGCTGATACACCCAGGTGGGCAGGATCTGACCCAGCGGAATGTACGGCACATCGACGAAGCACTGGCGCTGGATGTCCGCAGCGATCCGCTGCTGCGCGGCAAGATCGGGCGCGTCCAGCCAGGCGTTCCGCAGCTCTTCCAGTTTCGGACTGGTCGGCCAGCCGGGCCGCGCGAGTTTGCCGTTCCCGCGAATCCAAACGTGCACCGCAGGATTGAACTGATCGAGACCCGACCAGTATGTGTAGAAGGCGCTCCAGCCGCCCTTCTCCACCGGCCCCTGGTTCGCGAGGAACCCCAGCATCGTGCTCCAGTCCATCTCGCGTGCTGCGACGTTGATACCGGCCTTGTGCATCATGTCGACGCCGACATCGGCCAGCGCGCGCAGATTGGGAAAGTCCGCCGGCACCGGAACGACGGCTTTCTCCCCCTTGTAGCCGGAGGCGGCGACCGCCTTCTTCACCGCATCCATATCGCGCGGACCAGTCAGCATCTGCATGCCGGCGTCGCTCGCCATCGGCGACTCCGGGCAGAAAATCCCAACGCCGGTTCTCCAGTTGCGACGGTCCGTCGTCGCCGCGGCAACCATGAAATCCTGCTGGTCGACCGCACCGAGCAGAGCGCGCCGCAGCGCCGCGTTATTGAAGGGTGGCTGCAGCTCGTTGAAGCGTAATCCGCCGAGAAAGCCGAGAGGCGTCGGAGGCGGGACGGTCAGATTTTTCGCCTGGCGCATCAGCGGCAGCAGATCGAATGTCGGTGCTTCCCACCAATCCTGCTCGCCCGTCCGCATCGCCGACGCCGCCGTCATGGGGTCCGGCAGCACATGCCACTCCACGCGATCGACATGCACGATCTTCGGACCGGCAATGAAGCTCGCCGTGCCGTTCGGACGGGGCACATAGGCGGTGTTCTTCTCATACACCACCAGCGAGCCGACGACGTGCTCCTTCGCCATGTAGCGGAACGGGCCGCTGCCGTTCATTTCTGTGACCTGCTTGAAGGGATCGGTCTTTGCCAGGTACTCCGGCATGATGGCGCAGACGCTGGAGCCGGCCTTGCCCAGCGCTGCCGGCAGCAACGGGAATGGCCGCTTCAGGCGAAACCGGATGGTGCGATCGTCCGGCGCGTCCAGCTCATCGGTGACGGCCATCAATGTCTGCCCGAAGCTGTCACGCGCACCCCAGCGGCGGATGCTGGCAACGCAGTCGCGCGCGAGAACCTTGCCGCCCAGGTGCCACGCCAGCCCGTCGCGCAATGTCAGCAGCCACGTCTTCCCGTCGTCCTCAACGCGGTGGCCGTCCACCATTTGCGGCTGCGGCTGATAGGTGTCATCCAGCCCATAGAGCGTATCGAACACCATCATCGCGTGGTTGCGCACGACATAGGCAGACGACCAGATCGGATCGAGTACCAGCAGGTCCGATTGCGGGATGAAGTTCAACACAGTGCTCGCCACGGCACGTGCCATACGCGGCAGGGCCAGCGTTGCGCCGGATGTAGCCAGGACTGCGCGACGGGTCAGTGCGAAACGCGATGAAGCCATGATGCTGCCGCCTTCCCTGCCACCTCCGGCTAGCCCACCATCACCTGAAACCGTTGGTCGTCGTCTACCGCCATCTGGTTGGCCAGCTCGATTTCCCAGGCGAGATAGGCATGCATTGCATCCTCGACATTTCCCGATTGCTCGCGTGCGCGCAGCCGCGCGTCATCCGGCGGACAGGTCATGCGTGTCGCGCCTTGCTCGAGCGCATAGCCGGCGGCCCGCCACGCCGCTGTGCCGCCCGCAAGCGCCAGCATCGGCACGGATGCGCCGAGTGCCCATTCGGCGGCGGCCAGCTTCGCCAGCGTACCGTCGGACGACGTAAACACGCGCGCCTCCGTGGCAGGGAGGCCGCTCAAGACGTCAACCAGCCGCGCGCGGATCGCGTAAAACGCGCCCGGAATATGACCAGCGACGTAACTGCGGCTCCAGTCCAAATCCACGACGGTGGCGCTGCCCGCAGCCAGCCGCGCGTGCAGTGCGGCCGCGCTGATCTCAGGCGCCGAAAGGCCCTCCAGGCCCAGCACACGCGGGATGTATGGCCCCGACGCGGTGCCGGCGACCCGCATGTCGACGGTCATCGTCGCGACGTCCCATCCCATCTGCTTCATCCAATGCGCGGTCGTCGTCGCGCGCACACCATCATCATCCACCAGCACAATGCGCGCGCCCCAGGTCGCAACGTGCCGGTCGGTCTCCTGTACGAGCTGCCCGCCGGCAATGTGCTTCATGCCCGGAACGTGACTCGCGATGTATTCTTCCGGCGTGCGCACGTCAAAGACGTAGAGGGTTCGCGTGTCGGCTTCAGCCTGCCATTGGCGCAGCGTCGCTGCATCCATGGAGCCAATGCCGAACCGCTGCGCCACCCGTTCGGCTGCGGCGCGGGCCGCTGCGTGACCCGCCGCCGACACCCCGGGCAATCGTGTCGTCACCCCCTTCAACACCTGGTATCCCGCCAGATGCCAGGCCTGTGTGCCGTTTTTCAGTGAAACGACCCTGTTTCGCACGCCGGCATTGATCAGCGACTGCGCACCGATGATGCTGCGTGTGCGTCCGCCGCAATTGACCACGACCATCGTGTCTGCCGACGGCACCAGATCGGCGAAGCGGTACACCAGCTCCGCACCCGGCACGCTGATCGCGCCGGGAATGCTGTTGGCGTGGAATTCCTCATACGAGCGGCTGTCGAAGATCGCGATATCGGCGTGCGACTTGATCAGTGTCTGCAGTTGCTCCGCCGTGATCCAGGGAGTACCCGCCTGATGCTCCACCACTTCAGCAAATGCCTTGCTTGGCACGTTGACGCCGCTGTAAACGCGGTAACCGGCCGCTTCCCATGCGGACACACCGCCCTCCAGCATCGAGACATCCGTGTACCCCAACGCCGCCATGCGTGACGCGGCGCGCCCCGCGAGCCCCTCGTCATCGTCGCACCACACCACGCGCGCCGACCGCCGCGGAACTGTGTCACCGACGATCATTTCCAGACGGCTCAGCGGCACACACGCGGCCATCAGCAGGTGGCGGCGGTCGAAAGGAACTTCCTCGCGCGCGTCCAGGAGCGCGATCTCGCCCCCGTCATGCAGCCATGCCTTCAAGGTTTCCGCACTGACGCCGCGGAACGTATCGCTCATCGTGGTGCCTCCCCGTGACCGCGGGCACGCTACACCAGCCCGACATGGCGTGACACCGTGCATGGCTTGCGCCTCGCGCGGGACGGTGCCGAAAATGCGCGGCCAACCGGGGAGGAAACCCATGGACATGCCGACATCGCCCGGCAGTGCTCTCACTTGGGTCGCGGCGCAGCGCCTCGTGCAGGAGGTAGAGGACGCGTTCGATGCCGCCGACCTTGCGCGCATCGAACGGGGGTTCACCGAGGACGCGGTCGCATCGTTCGCCGACTTTCCCAAAATGCGTGGCCGCGAGGCGATCATGCGCTTTCTGCGTGCAAGGTTCGCGCGCACCAAAGGCTACAGGCTGAAGAAGACGCTACGCGTTCTGATGGGCGATCTGCTCGCCAATACCTGGGAGGCGACCTGGGAGGACGCGAGGACGGGCAAGCCGATGCAAGGCCGCGGCACGGAAATCTGGCGGGTGGCGGATGGCCGCATCGCCCTTTGGGATGCGACATTCAATGCGTGGGAGCAGGGCGGCGCGCCCAGTACGCCCGTCATATGATCACCGCGATCAGCCTGATGCGCCGGCGCGACGACGTCCCGCTGAACGAGTTCCGTCGGCACTGGCTCGATGTGCATGGTCCGCTGGTGTGCACGTTCCCGGTGCTGCGGGACTACGTGCAATGCCACGTCCTTGCGTCGCCCGCCACCAATGGCGCGGCGCGATCCATGCGGATCGACGGGTTTCCGCTCCTTACTTTTGCCAACGACGAGGATCGAGCACGGGCTCACGGTTCCGCGGCGATGGCGGCGTGCAACGAGGATTCGAAACTGTTCATCGGCGCAGTGGCCCGAATCATGGCGGAGACGGATGACATCGTGACGGTGAATGAAGACGCGCGCCGGGCCACGCTGATCGTGCTGTACCCGGAAGGCTCTGAGGGAGCGTCGATAACGCGGCACGTCGATCAGTTGCGCGCCATGCCGCGGCTGCGTGGGCTGCGGCGCTACACCGTGCTTACGCAAGGAAGGGCACCCAACAGCGTCATTCCGCATCTGCAGGTGAACGCGGCTGCAATGGCGCAGGCGTGGTTTGACTCATTGGTCGATCTGGAATGCGCTTCGGCGACGATTGAGTTTCCCGGCTTTGCGTCGTTCGCATGCGAGGAACACCGGCTGGCGTGACGTCCTGCTCGTTCTCAGCGCGGGGAGCGCGTCGGCAATGGCTCGGTCCGGCTCGCGAGCCAGAGCTGCCGCAGATTGCGTCGGCCCCTCGGGCCTCGCAGTGGCAGGCAGACGCTTGAGAGCCGTGGCAGGCCGTCGCAGACTTGGCCGCAACACGGACCGGAGGGAACGCACATGAAAATCGGTTTCATCGGGCTGGGCATGATGGGCGCCGGCATGGCAAGCAACCTGCAGAAGGCAGGACACGAGCTCGTCGTGCACGACCTGTCGCGCCAGGCGGCGTCGCGACATCTCGCGAATGGTGCCGTCTGGGCGGAGAGCCCGCGCGCGGTCGCCGAAGCGGCGGACCTGGTATTCACGTCGCTGCCGACGCCGGCCGATGTGGAAGCGGTTGGCACAGGCAAGGACGGCTTGATCGAAGGCTTCCGCGAGGGGGCTGCGTGGTTCGATCTGTCCACCAACGCGGTCAGCGTGGTGCGCGAGTTGAATCCTACCTTTGCGGACCGTGGCGTGGCGTTCCTTGATGCGCCGGTCAGCGGCGGGCCGAGCGGCGCCAGCAGTGGCCGCCTCGCGATCTGGGTCGGCGGCGACAAGGCGGTGTTCGACAAATACAAGCCGGTGCTGGATGCGATGGGCGACGCCGCACGCTATATCGGGCCGATCGGCGCCGGAACCATCGCCAAGCTTGTGCACAATGCCGCCGGGGCGGCGGTGAGCACCGTGCTCGCGGAAGTGTTCACCATGGGTGTGAAGGCCGGTGTGGAGCCATTGCCGCTATGGGAGGCGATCCGTCAGGGCGCCGGCGGGCGGGCGCGCTTGTTCGATCGCATGTCGCGCGGCTTCCTCACCGGCACCTATGATCCGGCGGATTTCGCGCTCCGCCTGCTGCACAAGGATGTGTCATTGGCATGCCAGCTGGCGCGCGATGTCAACGTGCCGATGCGATTGACCAATCTGGCACATCAGGAGCTGACCGAAGCGCTGAACCGCGGTTGGAGCCAGCGGGACTCGCGCGTCAGCATGCTGCTTCAGCAGGAGCGTGCCGGCATCGACAAGATCTCGGTGTCGCCGGACAAGCTGAAGGCCGTGCTGGACGCTGATCAATAGGCCGCTTTAACAGGGAGACCGATCATGCAACTCGGCGCATTGATGCCGCTCGGCGATATCGGCGGCGATGCCGCGACCGTTCGCGAATACGCGCAGTCGATGGAGTCCACAGGCTACGACTTCATCGAGGCACCCGACCACGTGCTGGGCGTCAACGCCGCTTCTCGCCCCGGCTGGGACCGCAACGACAACGAGGACTTGTTTCACGACCCCTTCGTGCTGTTCGGATTCCTGGCCGGCTGCACTTCGAGAATCGGCTTCTCAACCGGTGTGCTGATCCTGCCGCAGCGGCAGACCGTTCTGGTCGCCAAACAGGCCGCGTCGTTGGACGTTCTGTGCGGCGGACGCTTTCGCCTCGGAATCGGCGTCGGCTGGAACGAGGTCGAATACGTCGGCCAGAACGAGAATTTCAGGAACCGCGGCCGTCGTTCGGAAGAACAGGTGCAGGTGATGCAGGCGCTTTGGGCGAACAAGCACGTTGACTTCAAAGGCCGCTATCACACGATCGAGGACGCAGGCATCAATCCGCGTCCTCCCTCCGGCCGTGTGCCGGTCTGGTATGGCGGCCATCACGACGCGACGTTGCCCCGCATCGCCAAGTGGGGCGATGGCTGGATGCCGAACGCCTACCAGCCGGATGACAGCGCGCTCATCATCTTCGAGAAGCTGCGGTCCCTGA
>JASHQG010000435.1 GCA_030037665.1 Acetobacteraceae bacterium | reverse complement strand
CCCCGACAGAGCGGCGCAGGCCGCCGCCAGCGGTCCCCTCGCGCCGGTGCCGGACGACCATCGCGGCCCAGGCGCGCGGGCGTGGCGCGGCATCAGCGATCAGAAGCGGACCGACACGCCGGCCGTGAGGAGCTGCACCCACACCTTGTTGTTGCGGCCATCGAAAACAGTCTGGTTCGAGCTCGGGTTCAGGAAGTTGAAGCCGGTCTGCGAGTTCTGCCCCCAGGCATATTCGGCGAGCAGCACGATACCCGGGCCGAGGCCATAGGTTGCGCCCACGTCGACGCCCTGTGAGGTGCGCGGGCCAATGCCATTCTCAAGCGGGACGGTGATGCCATTGTACTTGTAGCTGAAGTAGTTGACACCGAGGGTCATCGGCGCCTGCAGGAGCGTGTACTTTCCGCCAACGGTCCAGGCCACGGCCGTGGCCCCTCCCGCTGGCTGCAGGCCCCAGGTGCCGTTGAAGTTGCCCCACAACACGTTGCCGCCGACCGAGATGGCGTGGTCAAAGGTGAACTGCGCGCCGACGTTGCCGACATTCAGTCCATTAAAACGTTCGCCGAAGGTCGCGGTGCCGGGAATGTTGGCGTTGTTGACCACGCCGCTGACCGTCCAGATGCCGGCGATGGCAAGCCCAACCGGGCCGAACGCATTGCGGTAACGCAGGCCGAGGCCAACCTCGTTCCGATAACGTCCGATGTCACCGGCGAACTGGGACGATGATTGTGTCGCGCAGCCGACGCCGCCGTACGCCGCAGAGCATCCCGAACCGTCGAACGGCGTCGAGTTGTTCGGCGCGTACGAGACCACCCCATCGAAGCCGGCGATCACCGGTGATGCATAGGTAATGCGCGCCGCCATGTATTCGGGGCCGGTGTCGGCCCATGGC
Organism: Acetobacteraceae bacterium; assembly: GCA_030037665.1. Classification (GTDB taxonomy): domain Bacteria; phylum Pseudomonadota; class Alphaproteobacteria; order Acetobacterales; family Acetobacteraceae; genus JASHVB01. Next base: position 5,896 of record JASHQG010000435.1, on the reverse strand, counting down.
CAGAGCGGCTGCACGTTGGTGGGGGCGTTGATGAGGCCGGTCAGGTTCACCCAGCCGATGTCGTAATCGTCATTCAGCCCGGTCTCCAAGAGATTGTCCGCGCCGATGGCGGTGCCGATGCGGAGGAAGCCCAGCTCATCGGTGCCGAGATAGACGCTGGCATGCCGGACGTAGAGCGTGTTGTCACTGGAGTCGGCCGAAGCACTCTGCCCGAAGCCTGAGGTCGCAGTCGTGGTGGAACCGGTGATGGCGGTCGTGTTGTTCTCACGGATCTCGGTGAAGGCGCCGTATCTGATGCCGTTCTTGGTCTGGCCGTCGATGCCGAGGTCGATACGGATATAGCCCCAGATACCGAACCCCTGTTGCTTGTTGCCGGCGTTGGACGCGGGCGTGCCGTTGCCGTTCATGCCGCTCCACCATGACATCATCGGGAATTCGTTGACGAACAGGTTGACGCGCATGTTGATGGTGCCTGGTGCGGGCTTCGACCATGGCGTTGCGGCCTCGCTCTCCTGCCCTTGAGCGCCTGTAGCGGGCGAACCCAGCTCGATGAAGCCGTCAGGCGTGCTCAGCGTGCCGGTGCCGGTGACCGTGTCGGGGTTGCCTTGAATATCGATGAGCCGGCTCGCCTGTGCCGTGCCTGCCGCCTGAGCGAGTATCGTGCCGGCGGCAAGCAGCAATGTGACCTTTCGCATATCCTTCTCCTTCACGTGCAGCGATGGCCGCCGCAGCACACCGCGCAACACCCGGTGAGCGGGCGCCAGCCGCATCGCCGAGCGCTGCCGTCCGCGATGCCGACAGCCGCCATTACGTTGCGCCCGCGTGTGCTGAGCACTGCTCTAGCGCGAAAAAGTTGCCATGGCACGACACCGCAGCTTGCGTACCACGATCAAACAGAGATGCAGGGCTGTGTGTTGCTGCGAAGACACTACCGGTTGAAAGGCGTGCGGGCATGCGCCATTGCGGTAACGCGTCCGACAGAGGCCACAGGCAGGACTGAGGCGGCCATTTGGCCGCGCCCCTGGCTGTGATGGCCTGCGCGCCTGGCCGAACCGCGCCGTCGATGATCTCGCTGAAGGTCCCCCCGGTGAAGGTCCCGTGAGCGTGCCGCCGCACGATCGGGATCGTCACAACAGCTTCTTTATCATCGAGTCACTCCCGGTGTTTCGGCCGCGCATCGCTGGCACCGCGTGCCCGCGCCGCACGACAGGCGCCAGCCCTGGTCGGCGCGTTCCGGGTGGATCGCGCTGGACACGCGGCGTCTCATGGTCCCGGATCATGCCTCACAGACTGTGACAGTTGTACGAACACTGTCGGAACGTTCCATGAACTGACTGATGTGGCGCAGCGCCATCTCGCGGCAATCAAGGCACTGAACGGTTGGCCGCCGCGTTCCGGGCGCTTCCTGGGGTGAAAGCGGACTGTTGCCCGCCCGGCCGTATCGAACCGGCGACGTCTGCGACGCGGCAATCGCCAAGGTGGTCCGGCGCGGCGCCGCAGACGGGCGCCGAGGCGACCACCACGGGCAACATTCGCGGGACGCTCGGATGGCTCGCCGTCGTTGATCGAACGCGAAAGCAGTGCCGGCGTTGGCCGCTGGAGCGGATGACGCTCGCCGATGGCGGGTCACGCGACCCGGGCGGCCCCCGCCGCGCCGTTCGCCGTCCCCGGGTGCGCCAACCGCCGCTCGGCCGGCGTCCCGCGGCGTGCCGGATGCGCTGATCGCACGTGCCGCGACGTTGGTGGTAGCGCGCCGATAGCATACTGGCTCGGGGCGTCCCGCCTCACTTCAACCCGACCGCGCCCTGTGACAAACTTGGCGACAGACAAACAAAAGCATTACGGGGAGGCAGCCGATGGCGACCCGGCCACTCAGCTACGCCCATGGCGGCTCAGCCACACCACTGCGGCATGAGACGATTGGCGTCTGCTTCGATAATGCCGCGGCGCGCTGGGCCGACCGCGAGGCCTTTGTCGTGTGCGATCAGGGCGCCCGCTTCACCTTCGCCGAAATGAAGCGCGCGGTGGACCAGCTTGCCGCCGGCCTGATCGCGCTCGGATTGCAGCCTGGCGACCGCGTCGGCATCTGGTCGCCCAACAACGCCGCCTGGGTGTTGACGCAATATGCCACCGCCAAGGCCGGGCTGATCATGGTGAACATCAACCCGGCGTATCGCCTGGCCGAGTTGGAATATGCGCTGAACAAGGTGGAATGCCGCGCACTCATCACCGCCGACCGGTTCAAGACCAGCGACTATCTCGGCATGTTGCGCGCATTGGCTCCGGAGATCGACACGAGCCCGCCCGGCCAGTTGCAGTCCGGGCGCCTGCCGCATCTGCGCCTCTTGATCCACATCGCTGACACCGACGAACCCGGCTTTCTGCGCCTCAGCGACGTGCAGGGCCTCGGTGGCGCCCTAGATTTCGCCCGGCTCGAGGAACTCGCGGAGGTGCTCCAGCCGGACGATCCGATCAACATCCAGTACACCTCCGGCACCACCGGTTCGCCCAAAGCGGCAACGCTGACCCACCACAACATCCTGAACAACGCGTTCGTCACCGGCGAATGCATGGGAGTCGTCGAAGGCGACCGCTACTGCATGCCGCTCCCTCTCTATCACTGCGGCGGCATGGTCTGCGGCAGTCTGCTCGGTGTGGTGCGTGGCGCGACCATCATCTACCCTTGCGAGGGATTCGACACGATGGCGCTGCTGCACGCAGTTGCAGACGAACGCTGTAACGTTCTGGGCGGCGTCCCGACCGTGTTCATCGGCATGCTGAACCATCCCGAATTCGGTCGCTTCGATGTGAGCCGACTGCGCAAGGGCCTGATCGGCGGGGCGCCCTGCCCTGTCGAGATCATGCGGCGGCTGATCGATGATTTGGGTATGCGCGACATCTGTATCGTCTATGGCATGACGGAAACCTCGCCGGTCAGCGTGCAGACGGTGCCAACGGACACGCTGGAGCAGCGCGTCTCGACGGTGGGACGCGTGCAGCCCCATGCCGAGGTGAAGATCGTCGACATACAAGGCCGCACCGTGCCGCTCGGCGTGCAGGGCGAGATCTGTACGCGCGGATACCTCGTGATGCAGGGCTACTGGAACAGCGCCAGGGAAACGGCCGAAGCGATCGACCGGGCCCGCTGGATGCACACCGGCGATCTCGGAACGATGGACCAGAAGGGTTACATCGCCATCACCGGCCGCAGCAAGGACATGGTGATCCGCGGGGGTGAGAACATCTATCCACGCGAAGTGGAAGAGTTCCTTTACGAACATCCGGCGGTCGCCGACGTCCAGGTATTCGGCGTGCCGGACAAGGTTTATGGCGAGGAGCTCTGCGCCTGGATCAGGCTGAAAGAGGGCGCGACAGCGACCGAGGATGACATCAAGGCGTTCTGCCGCGGCAGGATCACGCACTTCAAGATCCCGCGCTACGTTCGATTCGTCGAGAGCTATCCGATGACGGTCACCGGTAAGGTGCAGAAGTTCGTCATGCGCGAGATGATGGCCAAACAACTGGAGTCCGAAAAAGCAACGGCTTCTGTCTGATTCCCGCTGCCTGCCAGAGCCCGTTGATCACCGGCGAGGCTGTCTGCGCATTCCCAATCGCACGGATCGCGCGCAGCATAGGGCGAACGAATCAGGCGGAGGTACCATGACCACCAAGCACCCCGACGGCGAACCCTGGCAGTGGCCAGAGAAGACCTGGCGCAAGATTGTCGGCCGCGCCCGTGCAGGACGAAGCCTGAAGCCGCGCGCCTGGCCGAACGGGGCGCGCTGCGCTGTCGCGATCAGCTTCGACGCAGATCACGAAACAATCCCGCTGCGCGAGGCCGACGAAAGCCCGATGCGCATCAGCCAGGGCCAGTACGGCGAACGCCAGGCGACGCCGCGCATCCGCGCCCTGCTGCAACGCGAGGCGATCCCCGCGTCATTCTTCTATCCGGCCGTGTCTGCATTGCTGCATCCCGAGGAAGTGCGCGGCATCGCCGATGACGGTCACGAGATTGGCATCCATTCGTGGATTCACGAAGCGAATACGACGCTGCCGCGCAAGGCCGAACGCGACCTGACGTTCCGCGCCGCCGAGACGCTGTCACGCATTTCGGGCCGTGATCCGGTGGGCATGCGCACCGCGAGCTGGGATTTCTCTGTTAACACGATGGACATCATTCGTGAGCTGAAACTCTTGTACGACAGCTCGCTGATGGCCGATGATGACCCCTATGAGCTGATCGATGGGGGCGAGCCGACCGGCGTTGTCGAGCTGCCGCCGGAATGGATCCGTGACGACGCGGTCTATTATAATTTTGTGCGATTTTCCGCACTGCGGCCGTATACCCCGCCATCCGCGGTCGAGGAGATCTTTACCGCTGAATTCGACGGCGCGTGGGAGGAAGGCGGGTTGTTCCTGCTGACCATGCACCCGCACATCACCGGGCACCGCTCGCGCATGCCGGTGCTCGAGCGGCTGATCAAGCACATGAAGACCCGCGGAAGCTGCTGGTTCGCCACACATGCGCAGATCGCGCAGTGGTGCAAGGATCACGCTCAGTAGTCTCCCTCGCCTGCTCCGCAGGCGCAGTTCACGGCTTGGCTGCTCCGCCGCGGCGCTTCATCGCCGCGGCCCGTCGCAGCACGTTCTTGGCGCGCTCGACGACCGGCACGTCGATCATCGCGCCTTCGAACTGCACCGCGCCGAGCCCCTGCGCGAACGCCGCGTCGTATGCGGCGACCATCCGCTCGGCGCGATCCACTTCCGCCGCCGTCACACCGAATTCCTCGTTCAGCACCGGCACCTGGAGTGGGTGAATCGCGCTTGCGCCCATGAAGCCGAGCCGCTTGGAACGGCGCACGATCGCACGGAACGCCTCCTGATCGCGGAAATCCGCAATCGAGCCGACGAAGCCCATCGGCAGAATTCCTGCTGCGCGCGCCGCGAACAGCGTGTGCTGCTTCGGATAGAAGAGCGCGTCAGGGTCGGGCAGCATACCGACGTCAGCGGTGAAGTCTTCTGTACCGAGGCTCATCGCAACCACGCGCGAATGCGATTTCGCGATTGCTTCGAGGCGAAAGAAGCCGACAGCAGTTTCCACCAGCACGACGAATTTGATCCTCCCAGCGGGCAGATCGCGTTCCGCTTCCAGTTCCGCGACGATCTCGGCGACCGATTGCACATGCTCGGCGCTGTCAACCTTCGTCAGCATCAGCGCCGCAATGCCGGGGATCACGGCGGCTTCCAAATCGCGCACCAAGAGACGCCATGGACGGTTCACACGCACCAGCACGTCGCCGCCCGTGCGTGCCACCTGCGGTATGGCATCACGGATGAGCGTACGCGCGCGTTCCTTCTGCGACGGCGCGACGGCATCTTCGAGGTCGAGGATAATGCCGTCGGCGCCGCGATCGGCACCGGTGCGGACGAATTTTTCCGCCGTCACCGGAACGAACAGCAGAGAACGCCAGGTGGGAAGATCGTCGCGCATGGATGCGTTTCCTGTTGGTGCAGCCGGTTCTGTCAAGCATAGGACCCGTCTGCCGTGATGTCATGCGCCGACGGACCTGCGCCAGGGCGCCACGTCGACCGACCGGAGATGACCAATGATGCCAGAGCCGGCTGGCAAGACGCGCGCCATCGCTCTGCCGGTGGGGTCACAGAGGTGCGGCGCGGACCCGGGCGGATCACGCCTCCTTCACCGTGCCCTCGGCAACAAGGCCGGCGATCCGCGCGGCGTCGCAGCCGATGGATGTCAGTATCTCGCGGGTGTGCTCGCCGAGTGACGGCGCGGGAGAACGCAGTATTCCGGGCGTGTCGGACAGGCGAGGAATGATGTTGTGCATCAGCACTGAACCGGCTTCCTCGTCCGGCACCTCGACGATCACGCCGCGAT
>JASHQG010000434.1 GCA_030037665.1 Acetobacteraceae bacterium | reverse complement strand
TCCGTCAGGTTGAAGCTGCTGGTGGTGACCTGCAGGGTGGAGCCCATGAAGCTGCGCAGCTGGCGTGCCACGTCGTTCGGGTTCTGCTGGCTGGCGCGCAGGAACTGCACGATATGGGCGGGATCGTCATCGACCTGCCAGGCGATGTAGGCCTGCACCAGGATGCGCAGCCCGTCGCGGGTGCCGACATCCTGCAGCCCGCTGGATGTCGTGCGCAGACGGAGGTCGACCGGAATGGTGCCCTCGATCGGCACGGGGATCTTCCATGCCAGGCCGGGGTTGGTCAGCACGCGGACCGGCTTGCCGAATTCGGTGACGACGACCGCCTCGCCTGGTCCCACCATGATCAGCGACGAGGTCGCGCCCGCGGCGACCAGCACCAGCACGGCGAGCGTGATGCGCAGCAGCAGGCGCCAGCCGCCGCTCTGGGATTGCGCCCGTGCCGTCACGCCGGCCGGCCTCTCGGCCCTCTCTGGGGCAGGTGGTTGGCCAATAGGTGGGGCCGTTTTCGTCATTGTTGTCCGCCCCTCTGGTATGGAAACGCTCTGGGTCCGTCGGTGGCCGCACCCGGCGGTCGGAGATCGATGGTCGGCAGGCTCGCGCCGCTCAGTCGATCATCGACGATCTCCAGCGGCACACCGTGCAGTGCGGATTGCAGGTCGCTGAAGTAGCGCTCCAGCAGGAACGGCCGGCCAGCGGCGCGATACGGGCCGTCATCGGCGGTGATGTTGGTCAGGTCCACCTCAGCCTTGCCCACGGTCTCGGTCGCGGTCGCGGTCGCCGCGTCGATTGCGTTGTGTGCATTTAAGCGGGCAACGCTTGCGGTGGTCTTGGCCCGTCCGCGCTCAGCCGCGATTTCCGTGGCGGCCTCGATCTGCGCGGCCTGGACAGCGCGATAGGCGGCGGCGGCGCCCGCCGGCGGATGGATCGCCTCGACGACGACAGAAACGATCTCGATGCCGCTGTTCAAGCTATTGAGCGCACGCTGCAGTCGTCGCTGCATTTCTGCGGCGAGCACGGCCTGGCTGCCGCTCAGCAGGTTGGGCAGGGTCCGCGATGCGAAAAGCTGCACCAGCATGCGGCCGGCCAGGGCATGGACCAGCGCGGTCGGATCGGCCTCCTGGTAGAGCGCGGTACGCGCGGCGGCATCGCTCAGACCGATGCGGAACAGTACCCGCACGCTCGCAGTGACCGTCTGAAAGCTCTGATGGTCCAGGTCGTCGCTGGCGATGATGTAGGCGACATCCGATGGCAGATCGGAATCCCACAGGCGGTTGGCGCTGGCTGGCGCAGCACCTTCTGCGGTCGCGTGGTCCGCCGTCATGGGCACCGCGCCGTGGTCGGTGTAGCTGATCGGGACCGCGTGGATAACGCCGAGGTCCACCAAACGTACCGCGCCGAACGGCCATGGCAGCAGCAGATGCAGGCCCGGCTGGAGCATTGCCACTGGCACGCCGAAGCGTTCGTAGGAACCGCGCTGTTTCAGATCCACCCGCGTGACGCCGGTCAGAAACCAGCAAAACACCAGCATCAGCAGCGCGACCGGCAGGCAGGCCGCGCGCATGAAGTGCAGGGCCCAGCTGCGAGAGAAATCCATGCCGAACTGCGAGCGGACGGTCTCAGCCACGCTGGCGGGCGACAGCGCGCGCCCGCGTAGCGTGCCTGCTAACACGCTGGCGATCGGCGCGCGCGAATGTGCACGGTCGGTTGGCGGAAGGAAGCACGTGGCGAGGACACGTAACGCGAGCTCGCCGCAGATTGCGAGCAGCAGCGCGGCGAGGGCCACGCGTGCCCAGGGTAGCGGGCCAAAGCCCAGCGCTGCGGCGAGTTGCAGCACCGCCTCGGCGCCGAGAAAGACCACCGGCAAGAACAGGAGCCGACACAGGTCTTCGACCTCGGGCAGCGACTCGGCCGATACGGCCGAGAAATAGCGTTCAGCCAGCAGCCAGGGCGCCGCCAGCAGCAGTGAGGCGCTGGCCATGGCGAAGCCGGTCGTTGCGCTGAGCGCATGCGGAGCGACCGGCGAGGCGTGCACGGGCGCGACCAGGGGCACTGGCCAATCGGCGACAACCGCGCCGGCCGCGACAAAGGTAAACGCCAGGATCAAAAGGATGTCGGGCCAGCGAGCGCGGGTGCGCAGGCTCATCATGGCCGCAAGGCCGTCGCGCGGCGCGATCTCGCGGTGCCGCGCGCGCGTGACGATCAGGCAGGCGGCCAAGCCCAGAGCGGCAAGCAGCAGCGAGCCGCTGACGATGCCCGCGAGACCCGGCGAACCGAGAGCGGCAAATCGGGGCGGCCGGGGCGGGCCGAACCACACATACACGCAAAGGGCGCCAACGGCCGTCATGACGGTCAGCGTCGCCAGCGGGCGAACCAACCGGCGGGCAGCGACGAAATCGGCCGCCTGGGTGTCTTCCGGCCACTGCAAGGCCGGGTCGTGTGCCGTCATGAGGTCCGCATTTCGAAGCACAGGTAAGAAAGCAACCGCTACCGCACCCCACTCAGAGTGCGGCAGCGGTCAAGACGGGCCAGCAGGCTTATTGCGAGTTTTGCCCGTTGCCGTGGAAGTTGAACATGTCCGTCAGGTCGCCGATCGCCGGGCCGTTGATCGGCGCATAGATGTTGGACGGACGAGTGATCGGGTTCGGCAGGTTGTCGCGGCTGAACGACGATACTGGTGGCAGGTGCCAGTTCCACTCGACGAACTTCAGCCACGAGACGTGGTCGGAGTAGGTGTGGTTGACATGACCGCCGACCGAGTAGGGGGAGACCATGAGTGTCGAGATGCGAGTACCGTCACCGAAGAAGTCAAGCGGCTGGATGTAGCCCGAGTCCCAGTATCCGCCGCCCTCATCCTCAGTGATCAGGATCGCGGTATGCGCCCAGAGCTGCGGGTTGTGCTGTACCTCGTCGATGATCTTGCGGGTGAAGGCTTCGAACAAATCGAGCTTGGAAGATGCCGGGTGGCCATCCAAGAGGCCGTCAGGCTTGACGATGGAGACTGCCGGCAGGTTGCCGGACTTGATGTCGGCTTCGAGGTTAGGCACGTCAGCCAGGTGGGCGGCGCGTTGCGCGGCGCTGGTCATGATCTCAGTTTCATAGAGGAACGGATTGCAGATATTGCAATAGAGCGAACCGAGTTCACTGTTCGGATTCGCAACATAGTTGTCCCAGCCGGCGCCATAGTATTTCCATGAGATGCCGGCGGCATTCAGCGTATCGCCGATGGTGTGCACCGAGGACGGCGGGATCGTGAACGTCGTGGTGTTCACCGTGCCGTCGCCGAAGTAGCCGGGATTGTAGTTGTTCAGCAGGTAGTAGGCGCCGGGCTGGCAGTTCAGGGACGGATGATACGGCAGGCTCTGCAGATAGGCTGCCACCGCGGTGACACCCGGCTGGGTGGTGTCGGAGCAATTGCTGTAGCTGCCGCCGCTATAGCCGTCCTGCGCATAGTAGTTGTTGGTCCCTGGCTGCGGGTTCGGGTTCTCGATTTCGTTCGAAGGCGGCGTGGCGATGTGGCCCTGACCGTCGGAATAGTAGATCGCCAGTCCCGTTCCGACTGCGATATGATTCGCGCCGGTGCCGCCCATGATCGACTGATGGAAGTTGTCACTGATGGTGTAGGTGTCCGCCAGGTGCTTGAACCACGGCACGTCGCCCTGCGCCATGTTGTAGAAGCCCATCGATGCGGAGCCTTCGCCGGTGGACTGGTCGGTGAACCCGGCGGGCTGCGGCTGGCCGTTGCTGCCGGTGCCGACGCTGACCTCGACCCACGGGAACAGCTTGCTGGTGCAGCCGGATGGGTTGGCGGCAGTGGCCTGCGAAACGCTGCAGCTGGTCTGCTGCCACATCTGATAGAAGCGATGCACTGGGCTCGCGGTGTAGCTGTCGTACGGCATGCCCTTGCTGAGCTGGTACGGCGCATTCGGCAGCGTGGTTGCGTTGGGCGTCCGCGTATCGACGCTGTCGGCAGGCAGGCCGGTCGCCCCAGTGGTCAGCAGGTTGTAGTCGCGGACCGGCAGGCCGTCGTCGATCTGGTTCTCGACAGCGGTTGCTGCGGCGAGAGTGGCGAAGGGCGGCGGGTTCTCATCGCTGGCCGCGGAGGGCGCGCCGTCGGTCATCGCCGGCGGCAGCACGGTATAGGGCGTTTGGCCGCCTGGATCGAGTTGATAGGTCGTGCTGTCCGATGCCTGGTTCTGTGCAACCTTGGCATAGTTCGGCCCGGGCGAGCCGTCCGTGTTGACGATGCCCTCGGAGAGCAGGTTGTTGATGGTCTGGCCGGGCTGGGGCCTGTAGGTGGCCCAGACATGGTCGAACGAGCGGTTCTCGCCGATGATCAAGATGAAGTGTTGGATCGGCGAGCGCGTTGCATTGGAGCCGGCGGACTGCGGCGATTGCGCCAGGACCGGGCATAACGGTGCGACGCTCATTGACGTCAACGTGATTGCAGCGATTGCGCTGCGCGTTGCAGGCGAGGGCCACGAACGACCTGTACGTTTCATCGTAACATCATCCCCTGTTGTTAACGACCGGCCGAAACGCCCATCGGCCGGGCGCATCATTTCAGAATGTTCGGAAAGGAGCGGTTGAGCGGTGCCGCGATCGTAAAGCAGTAAGATTGCGGTTCCGTGATGCAACGACGGCAGATTGCTGACAGCCAGATC
>JASHQG010000433.1 GCA_030037665.1 Acetobacteraceae bacterium | reverse complement strand
GCCGGCCTTCATCAGGGTCGGCAGCACGGCGGTGGACGGCGTCGTCGCCGATACCTCGCCGCTGGTCGTCTATCAGCAGTTGCCGGCCGGCAATGTCGTGAAGCCGGTCGCGGCGGAATTCCTGGCGGAATACACGAAGAAGTTCGGCCCACGCAGCGTCAACCCGTTCGCCGGCTACAGCTACGACGCCGTGCTGCTTCTGAAGAACGCGGTCCCAGCAGCGCTGAAGGTCGCCAAGCCAGGCACCGAGCAGTTCCGCGTCGCGCTGCGCGACGCGCTGGAGAAGACGCATGAGCTGATCGGCGTCAGCGGCGTTTATGACATGTCGCCCACGAACCATAACGGCCAGGATTCCCGCGCTGCCGTGCTGGTGGAGGTGAAGAACGGTGCCTGGCAGGCGATCCACTAGCCAAGCCGTGGCGACGCGGGGCCAACTCCCTCTCTCCGTGCGCAATCGGCGCCGGGGAGAGGGAGATCGGTCCTAGCCCTCATGGATCTCTTCGTCTTACTCGCGCTACTGCAGGACGGGATCACCACCGGGGCAATCTACCTGCTGCTCGCGGTCGGGCTGCTGATCGTCTTCTCCGTCACGCGGGTGATCTTCGTACCTCAGGGCGACCTTCTCGCCTACGGCGCGCTGACGGCGGCCGCGTTGCAGGCCGGAAGCGTGCCGGGGACGGTCTGGCTTCTGGACGGGCTGTCGGCGCTCGCACTGCTCGCCTCGCTCGCGGGCGGGCGGCGGGCGGCGCTACGGGGGCTGCTCCGCTGGGGCTTCTATCCGGCGCTGGTGACCTTTGCCGCGGTCTGGCTGGCGCCTCGGGCGATCCCGGCGGTGTCGATCCTGCTCGCGCTCGCCATCGTCACGCCCATGGGGCCGCTGATCTGGCGTTTCGCCTTTCGCCCGATCGCCGATGCGTCGGTGCTGGCGCTGCTGATCCTGGCGATGGCGCTGCATTTCGTGTTGATCGGCTGCGGCCTCGTCTTCTTCGGACCGGAGGAAGCGAGCGCGCCGGCGCTGACCAATGCCAATCTCAGCCTCGGCGCGCTCGACATCTCCGGCCAGTCGCTCGCCCTGCTGGCGGCGGCGGCAGCGCTGGTGCTGGCCCTGCGCTGGTTTTTCGGCGCCACCGTCGCCGGCAAAGCGCTGCGCGCCGCCGCCGCCGACCGGCTCGGCGCGCGGCTGATCGGCATCGACGCCGGGGCGAGCGGCGCGCTCGCCTTCGGCCTGGCCGCTTTCATCGCCGCCCTGGCGGGCGTGCTGATCGGCGCGGTGACGCCGCTGTCCTACGACGCCGGCTTCGACATCGGGCTGAAGGGCTTCGTCGCCGCCATCATGGGCGGGCTGGTGTCGTACCCGCTCGCCGCCGGCGGTGCGCTGCTGGTCGGCGTGCTGGAATCGATCGGCAGCTATTGGGCGAGCGCGTATCGCGACGTGATCGTTTTTACTCTGTTGATCCCAGTGCTGCTGCTGCTGTCGCTTCGCAAAGGTTCGGACGAGGACCGGGCATGACGCCGTGGCTTGTCGTCGCGGCGATCCTGGCTGCGCTCGTGGCGGTGCCGGCGCTTCTGCCGGCGTTTTACGTCACGCTGTTCGGTTATGTCGGCCTTGCGAGCCTGGTGGCGCTGGGGCTCGTTCTGCTGACCGGGATCAGCGGCCAGACTTCCTTCGGCCAGGCGAGCTTCGTCGGGCTGGCGGCCTACGCGACCACGCTGCTTACTAAGTTTGCCGGCGAGCCACCGGTGGCCGGGCTGGCGGCAGGGCTGGCGATCACCGGGGTGACGGCATGGCTGCTCGGGCTGATCACGGCGCGGCTGTCGGGGCATTTCCTGGCGCTGGCCTCGGCCGCCTGGGGCATCAGCTTCTTCGCCCTTTTCGGTACCATCCCGCTGCTGCACGGGTTCAACGGCATCGGCAACATCCCGCCGCTGACCCTGGGGCCGCTGTCGGCGGCGAACCCGCGCACCGACCTCGGGATCATCTGGGCCGCGGTCGCGCTGGCGATGCTGCTCGCCGCCAACCTGCTCGACAGCCGCACCGGGCGCGCCATCCGCGCCTTGAACGGAGCGCGGCTGATGGGCGAGAGCGTGGGGATCGACACCGCCCGGCTCGCGCGCGCGGTGTTCGTGGTGGCGGCGCTCTATGCCGGGCTGACGGGATTCCTGTTCGCCCATTTCCAGCGCTTCGTCAGTCCGACTCCGTTCAGCCTGGCGGCTAGCATCGACTACCTCTTCATGGCGATCATCGGCGGCGTGGGATTTCTGTGGGGCGCGCCCGTCGGCGCGGCGCTGGTCGTGCTGCTGCGCGACCAGTTCAACGACTGGGTGCCGCGCCTGACCGGCCAGCCGGGCGACTACGAGGCGCTTGTGTTTAGTCTCGTCGTGATCCTGCTGCTGCAACGCGCGCCCGGTGGGCTATTGCCGCTGCTGACGCGGCTGCGCCGGCGCCGCTCTGCCACCAACGCCATTCGCGTACAGGAGTCGTCGCCGACCCCGCCCCTGTCGGTCTCCTCACCCGCCCAGGCGAGCGCGCCGGGTCAGGAACTGCTGGTGCTGGAACGGGTCACGCGCCGCTTCGGCGGCCTCGCCGCCGCCCAGGACGTCAGCTTCAATGTCCGCGCCGGCGAGATCGTGGCCCTGATCGGCCCCAACGGCGCTGGCAAGACCACGCTGTTCAACGTCATCAGCGGCCTGATCCCGCCGAGCGCCGGGTGTGTGCGCCTGTTCGGCGCCTCGGCTGATCGTCTGCCACCGCGGCGCATCGCCGCCCTCGGCCTCGCCCGCACCTTTCAGCACGTGAAGCTGCTGCCCCGGCGTAGCGTGCTCGAGAACATCGCCCTCGGCGGCCATCTCGCCGGCCGCGCCGGAGTGGTGCGGGCGATGCTGCGGCTCAACCGCGCCGAGGAGCGTGCCGTCCTCGCGCTCGCCCGCGCGCAGGCGGCGCGGGTCGGGCTGGCAGACTCGCTTGAACGGGCGGCGGGCGACCTCGCGCTCGGCCAGCAGCGAATGGTGGAGATCGCCCGCGCGCTCTGCTTGCGCCCGCGCTTGCTGCTGCTTGACGAGCCTGCCGCCGGGCTGCGCCTGTTGGAAAAGCAGCGGTTGGCGGCGTTGCTCTGCCAGTTGCGCGCGGAAGGAATGGGCGTGCTTCTGGTGGAGCACGACATGGATTTCGTGATGCAGCTCGCCGACCATGTCGTGGTGATGGATTTCGGCCAGAAGATCAGCGAGGGCACGCCGGAGCGCGTGCAGGCCGACCCGGCTGTGCTGGAAGCCTACCTCGGCGGCGTCGCATGAGCCCCCCGCTACTGCAGGTGGATGGACTGTGCGCCGGCTACGGCCGGGTCGAGGTGCTGCACGGCGTCAGCCTGACGGTGCCGGAGAGCACGGTGGTGGCGATGGTGGGGCCGAACGGCGCCGGCAAGAGCACATTGATGGCCGCAGTGATGGGACTGCTGCCACGCAGCGGCGGCACGGTGCGCTATCGCGGCGCGCCCGCGGGCGCCACCGAGGCGATGGTCGCCGCCGGCGCGCTGCTGGTGCCCGAAAGTCGCGCTCTGTTCACCGAGATGAGCGTTGAGGACAACCTGTTGCTCGGCTTCCTGCCGCGCCGCCGCGCCGGCGAACGCGACCTGCGTGGCGCCATGGGCGAGGTGTTTGCGATCTTCCCGCGCCTGGCCGAACGCCGCCGCCAGCGCGCCGGCACGCTGTCGGGAGGTGAACGGCAGATGCTCGCGCTCGGCCGGGCGCTGATGGGCGGACCACGGCTCCTGCTGCTGGACGAGCCGAGCCTGGGCCTGGCACCGCTGGTGGTGCGGGAGATTTTCCGCGTGCTGTCGGAGCTGCGTGCACGGGGCCTCGCGATCCTGCTGGTGGAGCAGAACGTGCGTGCGGCGCTGCAGATTTCCGATTACGGCTATGTGCTGGAGATGGGCGAGGTGGTCGCTGAGGGGCCGAGCGCCGCCCTGGGCAACGACAGGCGCGTGGTGGAAACCTATCTGGGACAGAGACGCCGCGATGGCTGACAACGGCCGGCGCTTGAGCACCGCGTCGTATATTGCCGGCGAGCTCGAAGGGTCGCTGCAGGCCGACGCCGCGGACGGGTTCAATGTGATCGGCAATCATTACGCGCAACCGCTCGAGGATTTTTGCCTGCTGGTCATGCCTGAGCTGCAGCGGTGCGGCATATTCCGAACCGAATACACGGGAGCGACACTGCGTGATCACGTGGGACTGCGTGTGCCAGCAAATCGCAATACTGCGCAGCGCAATATGGCGGCGGCATTGTCAGGATAGCGGGCCTAACAACCCGGGCAGTGCGGAGAGCCGCGGGTTGGGAACCAAAGAACGGACGGACTTTCACCAGCTGCACCGAGAGTGAAGCTGACCCGTTTTAACGGCAACGCGACAGCGGCCGCGGTGCCTCATCTGAGCACCCATACCGAAAATTCGTCGAAACACTACCCACAGACTCCGCGGTTTCCGCGGCTTTCAGCCACACCCTGTCCGTAACGATAGAATATCCCGCAATCAATGGACGACGATATGGATTTGCAGTGTAGCGGTCGGTCAGAAACTACCTTTCCGGAAGATGTGAAATGCCACACAGCGTGATATAACACTCTGCCGCGTTGCCGAACGATAACGACCGCGCCGGCTATATGACTCGCCGCGATCTCATTGCCCACGATTGCGCCGCGAGAGCCTCTACTTCATCCGACTTAGGTTGCCCGAGACTATGCAACTGCGCGGGGTGTGAACATCTGGTGAGCCTGAGTACGTGAAGGTCTCGACGTAAGGCGTGCTCACCGTCACCTTCATCGTTTTCCGGTCATCGGAAACAAGAAAATCGCGATGCACCACGTCGAAGCTGTATTGTTGGCCTGCCGCAGGTCCGAAATCAACGGTTCCCTTGTATGTGCCCGGCTTCGACGTGGCCAAGAACCTGTGATCGATGATGGGTGTAGTAGTAAAATCGTACGCGAACGTGCCGCCGGCCACCGACGGTCTTGGCACAGGGCGCGAGTCAGGGGGCGGTGGAGTGATTGACGTGTATACACCTGTTACGTGTCCTGCCTCGGCGCGATTAAAGGTAAAGATCCCCTGAAACGTGTTGCCAGTAAGGTAGCTGTTATTGCCATTTGGGATCGTCGGATAGCCTTGTCTGTCATTGGAAAACCCTAATGGCGCGACGAGGCACATCTGAATTCCTGCAATGGAATACATGCCGCTTGGATAGTCGGCGGCGAGACCGACAGCCGTCACCGCGACCGAGCAAATCGATCCCAATAGCAAGCTGCGCATGGGCGTTCTCGCAATTCCTATGATGCACACGTGGCAGCGCACGTGGCCAGTCATCTCGGCCATTCCAAGCTCACGTCGCCGCAGAATGACAACTCCTTATTTGCCGCCACGAAACCAGAGTACTTGAAGACTCTAACCGTTCGACAGTCATTGATCTAAATCAAGCATGGAACACTAAACCTGGTCCGAACTTTACCCCTGCGGACCGTAAGGCATTGGCGCGGCTCGATTTCTATAGCCGAGCACTGACGACATTCGCAGATTTTGACGCCTAGCAGCTCGGGCGCACGCTGCTGGATCTTTGCCGGCTTGGTGAACATGGTCACGTTGGAACCGCTGTCGCGGTGCCGCTTGGATGGAGAATAGCGCCGGAATTCATTGGCACTGCCCCTTGGTGTGCGAAATTCGGAGCGCGATTTTCTCAATTATGCAGCAATAAATGCGAACTTCCGGGAACAGAACCCGGTGTATCAGCCGGGCTCCCGCCCAATTCGACGGCCCTCGGCTACCGCCAATGTTGCAGCAACGTGCGGGGCTGAAAATCTCAAATAAGCGGCAGCAAACGAAGCAAATTCTCAATCGAAACGGCAATTTCTCAGCTTAATGGCAACCGCAAGTCTCTGACTCTGCTTAAATGACATTCTCACTCCAACCGGCAACACGACAGAGAGGCTCGAGGTAGGTACTTGGCAACCATCGACTGCGCGATGTCGATACCCAGCATCAGTAGCTCGCCGTGAATGCTCGGCGCACCTCGGAGCAGATTGTTGGGGCTGGTTGTTCGGACCAGGTCTGGGACCTCGGCGGGGATTGCAGGCCGGCCGACGCGACTTCCAGCCAGTACAAGCGAAGCAGCGTCTCGGGCTTGGCGATGATCGCCTGCGCCGGATGTCCGAGGAGCAGTACGCGCAAATTGAGGTGCGCAATGCTCCCTGGCAGAGTGATTTATTGAGCGTCCGCTGTTTCCGGATCGCGCGATTGGCGGATCATGCCGTTGGTTCCGTTGTTGGCCCGCGTGGCCCTCAAAGCCTCTGTTGGCGACAGCCCGAACGCTGCCTCGTAGAGGCGAGCGAAACGGCCGGGATGGGTGAACCCGTATCGCGTCGCGAGCTCGCGCAGGGAGTCCCCGCCCTCTCCGCGGGTCAACGCCTGTCGCACCGCTTGGAGCCGGATGCTGCGCATCGCCGCGAGCGGCGTTGTGCCGTGGAACTGGCGAAATCCAAGTTGCAGGGCGCGGACACTGCATCCAGCAGCCTCCGCAATCTGGTGTACAGGCACTGACTGCTCCGCATGCGCGTGCATGAAAGCCTCGGCCCGGCGCACGGTACGCGGGCTTGGCGCACGCGTTTGCTGCGCCAGGCGGCCCTAGTAGTTGTGCTCTAATCCCAGCAGGAGAGAGTAAATGAATAGATCCTCAAATGAACGGCGAGTCAGGTCGTTACCTGCGAAAGGTGCCGGTGTCCCAAGTTCCTCACACAGAAGGCGGATGAGTCGTCTGACGCGTTGTCCCGCTTTCGACAGCCAATCGATGGTCGGAACAAAGGTTATCGCCTCATCTAACGGTTCACCGAGCAACTCCGTAAGCCGTTGTTCGAGGCTTGCAGCCGACAGCCAAATGTTCAGTCGATCATTGTCGTCTGTTGTTCGCAGCCGAATGCCCGGGGCTCCAACATATATCAAGCCTATCCTTCCGCTCGCCGTTTCCGACGCGTCGCTACCCGCAGGCTGGCACTCCGTCCTTCCTGACAGCATCGCACTAATGCAGTAGTGGGATAAAACGTCCTCAATGATAGCTATAGATGTGCCGTAACGGCCAGCGACAAAGGTGAGGTCCAGCTCTCCGAGCTTGCCACAACCAAAGGTGGAAAGCACTTGTCCTCGCGGGTGAGTTTGCCAGCCTTGGGTCGCCGGACGGTACGCGTAGCATTTGGAGTGTGGTTTGAATACCCGTAGATGGGCACCGTAGATGAGTTCATCGCGGTCGCGAATATCGCAGGTCGCAAATCTTTTAAGAAAGTTGCCGGCGATTGGAAGCGTTCCAATGTCCATCGATCAAACCCGCGCGTCGCCCTCGCTGATAATCAGCTACGGGTGTTGCACTGTCAATAGAAAATCAGGCTTCGCTCAGACGCTGATCTGCTAAATTACAAGAATAGAGCGGCGGTCGAAATCGCGCTCATTTGGGATCCATTGCGTTTTAATTGGCATCACTGGCCGCATCGTATGCGTCCTGGGGCGGCTCGCGGGTTCGTACGAGAGGCTCTGGTGCAATTTGGTCGCTGTCCCATCGTGGCGCCGGTCTGGTTGGTTTGAGGGCGGCGTGCTGGCGAGACGGCTAGGTTTCAGGGAGCTGTTCGAGGGGCCGCACTTCGATCGCGAGATCATCGCGTCGTGCCCGTGCTGGTATCTGCGCTTCAAGCTCAGCTTCCGGGACCTGGTGGAGATGATGGCCGAACGACGCCTCCCGATGGCCCACACCACGACCATGCGTTGGGTGCAGCGTCGTGCGCCGGGGTCCGAGCGCCGCTGGAACCGTTTCGCGCAGCCAGTGGGAGCGTCGTGGCGTGTGGACGAGACGTATGTGAAGGTTCGCGATGAATGGATCCATCTCTACCGGACGGTTGATCGTACGGGGAACACCGTCGACTTCCGTCGCACCTCCCGGCATGCCATCGCTGCGGCCAAGGCATTCTTTCGCAAGGCAATCAAGGGCCAGAGATCGGAAGATCAATATCAAGCTGGATGGCGTGGACAGCCAAGCTGAGAGATCGGCAGGGATCCTGCCTGTGATCACCCTCGGGTCGGCAATGTCGAGCGACGGGCCGCCCGGCCCGCGTTTACCCATGCTGCCATGCAGCATTTTCTTGCGCGTTCTGTCCTCCAATCGCGCTTTCTGTCCTAGCGCCCAGCGTAGTCCTCGGCTATTGCGCTATCCGGCTGGTTGTACAGGAATGACTGTCAAACTGAATCCGCGCATGCCGCGAGATTTCTCTCGATTAGAAATCAAGGAACTTGAGTTGGCTTAAAGCCTCGGCTCAAGTTGGCGGAGGTAAAAGCAATACTGGCAACAGGCGATCGGCTTCACTCGGCTATGGCTTCGGCGTGGCTACGAGACAGGACGACGCTTTGTCGTACCGTAGCCGTCGTCACGGCGAATGCGGCGCAGATGGTTATGGTGGTGCCGCCGACCATAAGAGCCGCGCGCTCACTACGTCCTATCCGCCGCAACCACCTTATACATCCCAACCGCTGCTATGGCGGTACGACGCAAATGTGTGATGCAAGCCTCGAAGTCGCCGGGCGTGAGGCGGTCGCATCACGGCGTCGCGTGAGCTTACAGAGCAGACCATGGTCATCGCGTGACGTCGACGACCCGCTGGACCCGGATGTGGCCATTCGCCTGAACGCCGGTCGCCGCGACGCTCGTGTCGCTGAATTGCTTCGCAACCTCCGCGCAGGCTCAAATCGATAATGGGCACGACATCCGTGCGGGGGCACGCACCGCGCTCGCCTGCTCCGATCGGAATTCTTGCGTGCGTCTGCGGAAGAATGACATCGAGGGTGGCGCAGTCGTCCGGTGGTCGCCGAGCCGCAGGCCGCGCAGCCCGGCACCACGGCACGGCAGTCGACCTTATCCTGGCCCTGTTAGGAATGCTCGTTCTCGTTGCTAGCCCGGTGCTCGCTCAGAGCACGGGTGGCGCGGGCGGGACCGGGGGCTTCGGCAGCGCCGGAGGCAGTGGCGGAGCGGGCTTCAGCGGAGCGAGCGGCGCAGCACCCGCCGCCGCCTCGCCCCCCGGTGCGGGCGGTGGCGGCGGAGGGGGCAGCGCAGGCCTCGGTAACGGCGGGACGGGTGGCACCGGAGCGGGTGGCACCAGTGGTGGAGCAGGAGGTACCGCCAGTTCGCCAAACGGTGGAGGCGGCTCGATCACCACCACTGACGGCGGCGGCGGGGGCGGTGGCGCGGGCGGGGCGAACGGCGCAGCACGCCTTCCGTCGTCAGGCTCCGTAACTGGCGGAAGCGGCGGATCCGGCGGCGTAGGCGGTGCGGGTGGTGATTTCATCCAGGGAAGTGGCGGGGGCGGCGGCGGCGGGGGGGGCGGCGGTTACGGTGTGGTATTGACCGGGACAAGCTTCAATAACGCCATTTCGGTGCTAGCCGGAAACGGTGGTGGGGGTGGTGCTGGCGGTGCTGCCGGCGCCGGTTCGGGCGTCGGCGGCGGCGGCGGCGGGGGTGGTGACGGCGGGGTTGGCATCTGGCTCAACAGTGCTGCTGTCAGCCTGACCAACACGATCGATGGAAGCATTGTCGGCGGCAACGGCGGCAACGGAGGCGTGGGTGGAGTGGGTACCGCGGCTAGCATGTTCGCTGGCAATGGCGGCGCTGGCGGCAACGGCGGCGCCGGTGTCGGTTTCACCAGTGGCGGGATGCTGGCCAACGCGGGGGTTATTATCGGCGGCAACGGCGGGGCCGGCGGAACGAGCCCAGCGCCTTTCGGGTTTGGCGGCGCTGGCGGCACTGGTGGCGACGGCGTGAGCCTCGCCAGTAGCGGAGCGCTGACCAATTCGGCAGCCATCACCGGCGGCAACGGCGGCGCCGGCGGAATGGGCCTGGGCACTGGCCTTGGCGGAGATGGCGGCAGCGGCGGCACCGGGGTCGGTTTCGCCAATGGCGGAACCCTGACCAACCTGGGAGCCGTCACCGGCGGCGACGGCGGCGCCGCCGGCGGAGCGAGCATAAACGTCATCGGTACGGCCGGCGGAGGTGGTGCCGGTGTCATTTTCGCCAATGGCGGGACGGTGACAAACACGGGAGCCATCACCGGCGGCGACGGCGGCGCGGGCGGAACGGGCCCAGGGTACAGCGCTGGCGGCACGGGTGGCGCCGGCGTCGTTTTCACCAATGGCGGGACGCTGACGAACGCGGGGACGATCACCGGCGGCAATGGCGGTGCCGCGGGCACGAGCCCTAGCCTTGGCGTTGCCGGCATTGGCGGCGCCGGCGTCGCCGGCGCCAACGTGACGGTCATCGACAGCGGTATGATCAGCGGCGGTCTCGGGGCTGGGGGCGGTCCACGCGCCAACGCCATCACCTTCACCGGCGGCAGCAATGTACTCCAACTGCAGGCCGGCGCGACCATCACCGGCAATGTGGTCGGCACCGGTGCCGACACGTTCCAGCTTGGCGGCTCAGGCAACGCCAGCTTCGATGTCGCCAGTATCGGTCCGTCGGCGCAATATCAGGGCTTCGCGACATTCTTGAAGACCGGTGCCGGCACCTGGACGCTGAGCGGGACGACAACGGCAACGACGCCGTGGACCATCAATCAGGGCACGCTGGCCGCGTCATCCGACGGCAATCTCGGCGCAGCTTCAGGTGGATTGGGCTTCGGCGGCGGGACGCTGCAATTCCTGTCCGGATTTGCCACGGCGCGCGCGATTGCGCTCAACGCAGGCGGCGGCACGTTCGACACCAGCGGCAACAATGCAACGCTTGCCGGCACGATTGATGGCGTCGGCGGCCTGACCAAGATCGGCAGCGGCACGCTGACGCTCTCCGGGACTAACAGCTATGCCGGCGACACGACCATCAATGCCGGCATGCTGGCAGTCTCATCCGACGGCAATCTCGGCGCGTCGTCGAGCGGATTGAGCTTTGGCGGCGGCACGCTGCAACTCCTCTCGGGATTCACGACGGCGCGCGCGATCTTGCTCAACATTGCCGGCGGTACCCTCGACACCAACAGCAACAACGCAATTCTTTCAGGAACGATCAGCGGCGTCGGCAGCCTGACCAAGATCGGCAGCGGTTCGCTGACCCTGTCCGGTGCCAATAACCTCTATTCCGGCGGCACGATCATCAATGCCGGCACGCTGGCAGTGTCATCCGATGCCAATCTCGGCCTCGTGTCGAGCGGGCTCACTTTCGGCGGTGGCACCCTGCAATTCCTGTCGGGATTCATCACCGCGCGCGTGATCACGCTCAACGCAGGTGGCGGCACATTCGACACCAACGGCAATGACGCGACGCTTGCCAACACCATCGGCGGTGCCGGCGGCCTTACCAAGATCGGCAACGGCACGCTGACGCTCTTCGGTGCTAACAGCTATGCTGGCGGCACAACCATCAATAGTGGCACGTTAGCCGTGTTGGCCGACAGTAATCTCGGCGCAGCGTCGGGCGGACTGAGCCTTGACGGTGGCACGCTGCAATTTCTATCCGGATTTACGACGGCGCGCGCGATTGTGCTCAACACAGGCGGCGGTACGTTCGACACCAACGGCAATAACGCAATGCTTTCCGGAATGATCAGCGGCGTTGGCGGATTGACCAAGAGCGGCAGCGGCACACTGATCCTCTCCGGTACTAACAGCTATTCCGGCGGCACGACCGTTAATGGCGGCACGCTGCAGGTCGACAGCTCGATCGCCAGTTCGGCGAGCGTCACGATTAATCCGGGCGGCGCGCTGTCCGGCTCAGGCGTTCTCCCTGGCATCAACGTCACGAGCGGCGGCATGCTCGAGCCCGGGCTCCCCGGCACGCCCGGCACGGTCACGACGGTCGACGGCAATCTCACCCTGGCGCCGGGCGCGGATTATCTCGTGAGCTTAGGTCCGACGACCGCCTCGCGCGCCGATGTGACTGGCGCGGTCACACTCAACGGCGTGGTGGAAAGCGTCCTCACCCCCGGGAGCTACAGCGCGAGGACCACCTACGACATTCTCGATCCGAGTGCCGTCAGCGGCCGGTTCACCGGCTTTGACGCGATCGATGCGCCGGGCTTTGGCGGTACGCTAAGCTACACGCCGACCGATGTGTTCCTGAACCTGACCGCAAACCTCGGCGGTGGCGGCGGGCTCGATCAGAATCAGCAGAATGTCGCCACCGCCATCAACGCGGCCTTCAATGCCGGCGCCACGCTGCCGGCGGGTTTCTTTGCGTTATTCACCCTCACCGACGGAAGGCTCGGCGATGCGCTCTCGCAGGTGGATGGCGAGGTCCCGACCGGTGCCGAGCGCGCGGCCTTGCAACTGACCGACCAGTTCCTCGACGTCATGCTCGACCCGTTCGTCAACGGCCGGGGCTACGCGCCTGTGTTCTCCGGTGGCGGTGCGCTCGGCCTCGCACCGGATGATCCGGAGGCACTACCAGCGGATGTCAGGCAGGCTTACGCCGCGATCCTCCCCATGGCGCCACCGACCCCGGGGTCCGATCCGCGCTGGAGCATGTGGGGCTCCGCTTATGGCGGCAGTACGACCACCAGTGGTGAGGCTGCCACCGGATCGACCAATACGACGGCCGGCACGTTCGGTTTTGCCGCCGGCGTGGACTATCGCCTGCGGCCTGACACCGTGGTCGGCTTCGCGCTCGCCGGCGGCGGCACCACTTGGGGGCTGGCCAATGGGCTTGGCAGCGGCAGCAGTAGCGCGCTGCAGGTCGGCGCCTACGGCACGCGCTGGTTTGGCCCGGTGTATCTCGCCGGTGCAGTGGCTTTTTCCAATCACTGGTTCACCACCAACCGCACGGCGTTGGGCGATCAGCTCACCGCCAGCTTTGCCGGGCAGAGTTACGCCGCGCGGCTTGAAGGCGGCTACCGCGTGCGTGTGTCACCGACCTTGGCGATGACACCCTACGGCGCGGTTCAGTTCCAGGATTTCCACACGCCGGGCTACAGCGAGAGCGATGAAACGGGCGCCGGCTTCGGGCTTGCCTACAATGCGATGAACGCCACGGATGTGCGCACCGAACTCGGCGCGCGCCTCGCGGCAACGACGCTGCTGGATGGCAAGCCGCTCATCCTCTCCGGCCGCGTCGCCTGGGCGCACGATACGGTCTCAACGCCGGCGATGAGCGCCGCCTTTGAATCCCTGCCAGGCGCGAGCTTTACCGTATACGGCGCGCCGATCCCGCACGATTCCGCCCTCGCCACCGTCGGCGCGCAACTGTTCCTCGCCGCCAACTGGTCGCTGACCGTCAAGTTCGACGGCGCGTTCGCGCCGCGATCGCAGACCTTCGGCGGCATTGGCACGCTGCGCTACACGTGGTGACCCACAGTGTCGTGTTGCCCGAAAGTCGGAGAAAAGTACCCGTTGCGGTTCGATGCTGCCCTTTTGTCTGCGAACTGTCCGGATCGAAGTTCTCGATATTGCCGCAATATCTGCGAACTTGGCGGGCCTTCGCAGGCCTCGCCGTTCGCGTGGTTAAGCAGCCCCGGAAGGCGCTCCCTCACCGCGACAAGCCGCGTCCCGATCGG
>JASHQG010000432.1 GCA_030037665.1 Acetobacteraceae bacterium | reverse complement strand
CCCATGCTAACGCGCCAGCAGATTCTCGCTTTGATCCCGCATCAGGGGACGATGTGCTTGCTCGACGATGTAACGGACTGGTCGGAGGCTGACATCACCTGCGGCGCGTCGTCGCACCTCTCGCCCGACAATCCGCTGCGACGCAACGGCCGGTTGGGCGCGATCTGCGGCATCGAGTACGGTCTGCAGGCGGCGGCGTTGCATGGCGCACTGGTACACGGCCTGCCTCGGTCGAACCACAACGCGGCGGACACCGATGCCGTAAGCGGCGTGCCGACGCCGCCAGGACCGGGGTTCCTGGCCGCGCTCCGCGACGTGACGCTGCATGTCGAGCGCCTGGACGATCGGAGGTTCGGTGTGCTGAAGGTCACCGCGAAACCGGAAATGCAGGCCGCCGCTGGCGCGATCTACCGGTTCGTGATCGCATCCGAGACTGGCGCGCCTCTGGTCGAGGGACGCGGCACCATCACCTTCGCCGCGGCCTCCCCATGAAGCGCGCGTTGATCACCGGTGGAGCGGGAACGCTCGGCGCTGCGATCTGCCGCCGGCTCGGTCGTGACGGGATGCATGTCATCGTGCACGCTCACAGGCGGCTGGACGCGGCAGAGACGGTTGCCGCGGAGATCCGCGGAACGGGCGGATCGGCCGAGGTGGTGGCGTGTGATCTGAGCGACGTCGACGCCACCGCTCTGGCGCTGCAGCCGATCCTCGAGCAAGGCGTGCCCCAGGTCCTCGTGCACAGTGCCGGCACCCACGACGACGCGCCGATGGCGGGGATGTCGGAGGTGCAATGGCGCCACGTGATCGAGGTGTCGCTCAACGGGTTCTATGCCGTCACCCGACCGGTGCTGTTGCCGATGATGGCAACACGGTGGGGACGGATCGTCGCGATTACCTCAGTCTCCGCAATCATGGGCAATCGCGGCCAGGTCAACTACGCCGCGGCCAAGGCGGGCCTGATCGGCGCGGTGCGGGCGCTTTCACTGGAACTCGCCAGCCGCGGCGTGACGGTCAATGCGGTCGCGCCGGGCATCATTGATTCGCCCTCCGTCGCCGCCGCCATCGAGCCGGCGCGGATTGCGCGGCTGGTGCCCATGAAGCGGGCGGGCCGGCCGGGGGAGGTGGCCGATCTGGTCGGTTTCCTTGTCTCACCCGAGGCCAGCTACATCACGGGGCAGACGATATCGGTCAATGGCGGCATGGCGTGAGCGGTGGTGATCATGGCACGGCTGATGGCGTCGGACCGATGCTGGCCGCGGCGGCGGCGCGAAGACCTGGCCGTTGGCCGCGTCCGTCAAGACTGCGCAAGACGCTGCGCCGGCCGGTCGTCACACTGCGCCGGGTCGTCGTCCTGCCACCGCAGCCTGGGCGCAGTCAGCGAGCGCCACAGTCCGACCGGGTCCATTCCGACCCCCAGCAGCTTGGCCCCGATCATCAGCACGATGCGGGTGATGTCAGCCACCGGCCGGAAATGGCTTGACCGCAGGCCCGCGCCGTAAATCGCGGGCACGTCCACCGCGACGGTTTGGAATCCCCGGCGCCCGGCCTCGATCAGCACCTCGCTTTCGAATGCGAAACCGCCGGCGGCGTCGGGGCGCGTCGCGATCTGACGCGCCACTTCTGCCGGATAGAGCCGGAAGCCGGACTGACTATCGTCAATCGGATGGCGGGCGGCCCACGACACCCAGAAATCGGCCACCCGGTTGGCGACGCGCCTGCGGCGCGGAACGCTGCCCCCCGCGGTGCGGCGGAGCCGATCACGATATGCCCCGGCCAGCGCCGGCCGCAGGCGAGCAGGCGCGGCAGGTCCTCGGGCCGGTGTTGGCCGTCGCCGTCCAGGGTGGCAATCAGCGCCGCCCCAGCGGCGAGCGCTTCGCGCATGCCATCCCGCAGGCTGGCACCCTTGCCCTGGTTGGCCTCGTGGCGCAGCACCTCTGCCCCGGCCGCCGCGGCCAGCGGGCCGGTGCCGTCGCGCGAGCAATCGTCCACCACGATCACGCGCGAGACTTCGGCGAGCGCGCGGCATCGCCGGACCACTGCCGCGATCGTCGCCGCTTCGTCATAGGCCGGGATGACGACAGGGACGCGCGTAGCGGTGCTCCACTCACCAGCCGGCCGGGTCAAAGTCGTTGCCATGCTTTC
Source organism: Acetobacteraceae bacterium (assembly GCA_030037665.1). GTDB lineage: Bacteria > Pseudomonadota > Alphaproteobacteria > Acetobacterales > Acetobacteraceae > JASHVB01. The sequence goes on along the minus strand of JASHQG010000432.1, from coordinate 1,837 downwards.
CGTTTTTGGCATCCGGAGCGTATCATCCTCAAGCTCATGCAGTGGAACGATGTCGGATGAATGTCCCGGCCGCTGGCCCCGGCGAACCCTGTGACGTTCTGGTGATTGGTGGCGGCCCCGCCGGATCGACCGCCGCGTCACTGCTCGCCGGTCAGGGCCGCGACGTCGTTCTGCTGGAAAAGGACACCCACCCGCGATTTCATATCGGCGAGTCGTTGCTGCCGCGCAATTTGGCCATCTTCGACCGGCTTGGTGTGCGCGACGCGGTCGACCGGATCGGCGTGCTCAAACCGGGCGCCGAAATGATTTCGGATGTCACCGGCAAGCGGGTGGATTTTAACTTCGCGACCGGCATCGACCGCTGCTTCACCTACAGCTACCAGGTACGGCGCTCCGAGTTCGACGCGCTGTTGTTCTCGCACGCGGCGCGGCAAGGAGTCCGCGCCATGCAGGCGACCCGCGTGCTCGAGGTCGACCGCGTGGGCACCGATCGCACGCGCTCGGTCCTCGCGCGCCAAACCGATGGGACAGTGCGCCACTTCGCGCCGGGTTTCGTGCTCGATGCCTCGGGGCGCGACACGTTTCTCGCCAACCGCCTCAGGTTGAAGCAGGCGGACAAAAGCAACAACACCGCCGCCGTCTATGCGCATTTCCAGGGTGTCGACCGTCGCGACGGCGAGATGGCCGGCTGTGTCAGCATCCATCTCGCCCTGGATGGCTGGTTCTGGCTGATACCCCTGCATGATGGCATCACCAGCGTCGGTTTCGTCGGCACGCAGGCCGCCTTCCGGAATCGCTCGGGCAGACCGGAAGCGCTCCTGCAAGAGCGCATCGTCTCCAGCCGCACACTGCGCCCGCGTATGACCCGCGCGAGCCGCGTGTCGGACATCATGACAGCGGGCAATTACTCGTATCGCGCGCGGACATCCTGGGGCGACCGCTACATGCTGATCGGCGATGCGTTCGGCTTCGTCGATCCGGTGTTTTCCAGCGGCGTCATGCTGGCGATGATGGGCGGCACGCTCGGCGCCGAGGTGGCACATGCTTGGCTGAATGACGCGGCCGAGGGCCAGCGGCTGGCTCGGCGCGCCGAACGACAGATGCGCGGTGCCATGGATCGGCTGGGTTGGCTGATCTATCGCATCAACGATCCGGTCATGCGCCACATGCTGATGACGCCGAACAACCGGTTTCGCATGCGCGACGGTGTCGTGTCGCTGCTGGCCGGCAATTTCGACAACCGTGCGGCGCTGCGCCTGTCGCTGCTGTCATTCAGGAGCGTCTATCGCCTGATGTCGCTCGCCGCACGGCTGGGTCTCCCGGTGGCAGGCGCGGCCGGCTGATGCCGGGCCCGATTTCTGCAGACCGCGGCCGCATCCGTGCCGCGAAGCGGCCGCCGCCGTCCTGGTCAGCTGATGCGTGCCGCCATGCGCCGATTGCCGGTGAGGCGTGCGAAGCTACGCCCGGTGATGTACCAATGGATAAGCGCCGCCTCGAACAACATCAGCGGCAGGTGTCGCAGCAGTGGCCGGCGGGCCCGCTCTGCGGCACACGGCACATGCGCGATGGCGAGGCCCGCCGCCAGTATGGTGCTGCGCGCCAGGTGAAAGCGGCTGGTTACCAGCACCACCGGATCGGTCGCGGTAGCGAAGCGCGCACGATAGAGCATGAGGTTCTCCAACGTGTGCCGGGAGCGGTCCTCGAGCAGGATGGCCCGGGTCGCGACATCGCATGCGCGCAGGAAGAGAGCGCCGGACGCGGCCTCGGACGGCTGGTCGGCCGCAGTCCTGCCGCCGAGAACCACGATCTCCGTCGTCTTGTCGCGCGTCCAAAGCGC
>JASHQG010000431.1 GCA_030037665.1 Acetobacteraceae bacterium | reverse complement strand
CGGGGCGAACCTGTATGACAATCGTGCAACAGAAGACCGGACGGCCCGTCCAGTTCGAAATGCTTGAGACGGCGCGGACCAGTGTCCTGGCGTGGCTGGGGCGCCGCTCCGGCAGACTCGACGACTACGCCTTTCCCAGTCGCAGCAGCCCCGTCGTCACTTCAGCAGGCGACAATATGCGAGGTCGGTCGGCGAGTGGGTCGGTGGGATCGGACTACGGCGAGACGATTATGGCACGCATTCGCTGCGGCGTACGACGGCCTCGATCATCCACAAGGCGACGGAGAATCTGAGGGCGGTCCGGCTTCTGCTCGGCCCCTCCAAGATCGCGAGTACGGTTCGCTGTCTCGGCGTCGATGTCGACGATGCACTTACTTTGGCCGAACGGACGGATGTGTGATCCGTGCGCCGGCTTCATGGCCCTCTGACAGCCGGCCATCCGTTCCCGAGCCATCAAGGCTATATGGCAGCCTGTCGCCCGATTCCATAAGCGAACGCACGTTGGCCGCACTTTGAACCCTCCGCCGGCCGATATACCCGGCGTCGCTCAGGAGCGTGGCTTGGCAACGCCGTCGTCTCACATCACGACTTTGGCCTTGCACAATCATCGTCGTCATCGCAGCCGAAAACACCTGACCCGGCCGGCCTCCTGCACGTCGCTGTGCGACTCACCGTCCCGGCGAGGTGGCCATGAAACAAGGCGCGTGACCAGCACGCGCCCTGCCGCCCCACTCAGCTGGCGGTAGTCGGCCGTTCGATCTTGCCAACGATGTAAGCAACGCCTTCAGGCCCAACTTTCGTCGCGTGCTGGCAATCCCCGGGTATTTCGCAATGACCACCGGCGCGGAAGGTTTCCGATTTGCCGTCCCGGATCACCGTGATCTCCCCACCCAGAACCATGATGCGCACGTCAAACCCGTGCGCGTGGGGATCTTCCGTTGAGTTGGGCGTCTGACCGCCATGTACGACTTCGAAACCCTCGCGGCGCAGATCACTTTCGAACGCCTCGCGGGTAAGCGCCCCGCCGTTGCGGCGGCGACCGGACAGGTAAGCGACGCCCTCGGGACCGACCTGCTCGCTATGCATAGAGCCGGCGAGCACCTCACAACATTGTCCGGCGCGGAAGGTCTCCGGGTTATTGTCGCGCGTGATGGTGATTTCACCTCCCAGCACGAAAACCCGGGCATCGAAGTCGTGGCAGTGGTTGGCCTCTCTCATGTTCGGCCGCAGGCTGGCGTAAACCGGGTGGAAGCCGTCGCGCCGCAGTTCCGCTGCGAATTCGTGTTGGTCCATGTGCAGATCTCCCGAGTGCGCGCCCATCGATCCGCGGTCGGACGGGGCAAAGTGGTTGAGGTGTCGTAACCGATGCAACGGCCAGGACCGATATCCCTCTGCGCCCTGCACGCTCCACTTATTCATCGATAGCAGATTTTGGCATAACCTGCCACGCCGGATGCCTGGCTCCGTCTCGAGGGGGCACAGATTTGCCGGTCGAGGATCAGCCGGTGCAGACTGGCGGAAAGCCACCCAGCCTCGCCGCTGAACGGCACGAAACGACCCAACCCGGTAATGACCCGGCGGGTCAGGCGTCGCCGGAAGCGGATATTCGTATCGGACCCCCGCAACACGTAAGACATTTAAGAGATTGAGCCCGCCCCCTCGTACGGAATTCTTGACTTTTGCACGGCCGGGACCTGCCATACCTCGGATCGACCTGGCGCAATAGCGTTATACGTATGCTCGTAGCCACGCTTGAAACGTCACGCTCGGTTATCCGAGACGCGCGCGCGGATGCCGAATCCATTGATGAGTGTATGAAACGCGAACAATATTGGCACGATCTGCCGATGGACCCACCAACTCTTGCGTCAATTGCATCCATGGTCAACGCGGGGTTGCTGGATCAGGCGAAGGAACCCAGGAGCGACTATTTTATGGCGGCGGTTGACCAAGCCAAGCCGATGAGGCGGGTGTTGCCCGACGCCTGCGAGATCGGTTGGTCGTGCTCGCAAAGTCGTCCGGATTTTCCGTTATAGACGCTCTTCAATAAGCCAGATCGCCCGCCCTCAGGTCACTGGCCTATCGGAAGATGACAACGATTTGCAGCGGCGCGCCGCGCGACCGTGAAGGAAGGGGTGGCCAAGCCGTGTCACCAGGCTTAGCGAATGAGCCACTACACGAAAATGGGCCAATCAGCAAACAATCGTCCTCATGCGCGCGTTGGACCCTCGCGTGCCTGTTGGGCTTCCAACGATAATGATGTAGTGGGCTGGGCCATGAGCCGCTTCAAATTTATCGGTTCGCCGGTGTCCTCGCAGTAGCCATATGTACCGTTCTCGAGCTTCGCAAGTGCCCGGTCCGTCTGCCGTAGCAAGACCTGGATCCGTTCGCGGTTTTGCATCTCTAATTCTCGCTCCGACTCTGCACTGGCGTGGTCAGTCTGATCTCCCGCCCTGCTTAGATCGTCGGTTTCAGGTGATGGGTTCGCCTCCAGCTCCCGGCGCAGATCCGCCCGCGACTGTTCCAATCGTCGGCGGAAATACTCGACCTGCCTTGGATTCATGAATTCCTCGTTTGCCGAGGGCTGATACTCGGGCGGAAGTTCGACGGTCATTCCATTCATCCTCTGGTCTCAACTCCGCGATTTCGCGCCGGCCTCCCAGGAACTTGCTGCCTAGTCGAGCGGTCGCAGTTCGGTCCAGACCGCAGAACCGCCAACGCTACACGAGCCTGGAATTCACAAGCTCTTTCCGAAGGCCTTCAACGATCCC
>JASHQG010000430.1 GCA_030037665.1 Acetobacteraceae bacterium | reverse complement strand
ATACTGACTGACCTGTACTGCCTGGCGCTCGGTGTACAACCGTTCGGTACAAGGCAGGGCGATCTGCTCGCCATCGGTGTCGGTATACACGTAGTACGGGATGTCCCCGACGCCCATCACCGACCCGAGCTTCATCTTGGCTCCCTGCTGGGCGAAGGTCTCCGCCAGGAGCAAAGCGGGAACCAGGGCCGGCTGGCCCCACAACATGCAGCCTAACCCGCCTTGGCGGGTGAACTCCTCGAAGGCGAAGGCGTCGATCGGATCGGTCTTGCGGCCATAGGGCATGCGCAACAGGAAACGCGGCGTCGCCAGACCGAGATAGGCTGCGGCCGGCAGCCCCTGCAGCGCCCCGAACGCGTCTTTGATCAGCGGATGCTGGTCGTGGAACGGCACTTTCAACGCGTCCGGCGCAATGCCGGCGATGAATGGCGCGCGCGCCGCAGCCGCAATCTGCGCCAGGCGCCCGAGCAGATCGGCATGCGGCGGTGACAGTTCGAACCCATAAAATCCGATCGCTGCCGACAGCGAGCCCTGATGCGCATCAAGCGCCGGCTGCTCGACCAGCATGCCAAAGAGGCCGGTCTCCTCCAGCTCGTCTGTTGCGGCGAGATCGGCGGCCAGTTCTTCAGCCGAGACGTCGTACAGCACGATTTCCATCTTCGCGCCGGTCTCGATGCGCCGCACCAGAAACTCAACCCCGCGCCATAGCGACTCGGCAGTCTGGAAATCCGGATGGTGCAGCACGCGGCGCATCGCGCTGGACAGTGCGTCATCGACACGGGCGATCAGCGCGTCCTGCCGGGAATCGCGTGCCGGCTGGATGAACGGACCGACCAGACGGCGCATCAGCGCGTCGGCCGACGCCTCCTCCGCGCCCGGCGTGGTGGGACGACCGATCAGGCGGGCGAAATCTGACAGCCGCGCATGACCCACCTCGCTACCACGGGCCCGCCGAGGCGGTGGCGGCAGCGGTTCCTCGCCGCCCCAGGACAACACCGCCTTGGCGGCACGGTCGAAGCTGGCGCGGTTGCCGAGATTGCGGCGCAGAGTGCGTAGCTCGCCGAACAAGTCGAGGCTGTCGGCCAACTGGTCGGGATGGAAATCGTCCATGGACCCGATCATCACTTCAACCGCGCCGCCTTCCTCGTCCATCGGCAGGCTGAGTTTGAGACGCATGCGGGCGATGACATCGTCTAGGTTGTCGACATCCACCTTGATCGGCTTGGTTTTGGCCAGTGCCTCGCCGGTTACGAGCTTGCCGGCATTGGCGCGGCCGGAGAAATCGCCGACCAGCGCGAGCCGGAATTTCTGTCCTGGTGTCGCGGGGCGCGACGGACGGTTCAGACGACCAAAATTCACAGAATATTCCATGCTGGCCTCCGAATCGGACCCGATATAATATTCATATGGTATCCGTCCAGGCCAATCGTCAGTTGGCCTCCCGCCGTCTCGCACGAGGGGAAACAGGACGACATCATAAGAAGAAGGGCGAGCGATCGGAGATGTCCGCCCGGTGGAGGCGGGACAACCAGCCGAAGGGGTTGAAGAGCGCCGCCGAACTCGCCAACGCGTTACGCGACTACGAAGCCCCGAAGGCCGCCCTTGAGCCGGCCGGTCAGGCGCGCGATGCCAATCACGCCTTGAACGCGCCGGAAGAAGTCAAGAAGCCTGTCAAGGCGGTGCTCGCCGAGACGTCCAAGGCGAAGGGCAAGGCCGAGAGAGAGGCCGCCACGGACTGCCTCCCCACGTTCGACCTTGGCGGCGCCCGACAGGTGAAATGGATCGACGAACATACCGCCGGGAGCGACGGCAGCGCTTTCGCCGACCCTGAAGCCTATCAGGATTACCTGGTCGCCGCGCTCAAGCGGCTGCGCAGCAGCGATGAGATGAATTTTGGACTTGTGCTCGGCAAGACCGCCAAGGATCACGCACTGGTGCTGCACCAGAGTAACGCGGCCAGGACATTGGCGATGACACTGGTGAAGGAGACCGGCATCCAGCAGATGACATTTGGTACCGCGCGCCCGGCGAAGGATAAGGCGGGCGTGTTGGTGCTGACCCTGGAAGGCAAACAATTTCCCGGCATGAGCAAAACGGCGACCTCATACCGCGGCAATTCACGCCGCTACCTCGCCACAAAATGACCCTGGTTGCGGATAGCAAAGAGACCGAGGGTCTTAACGACCCGGACGACATCGACACCGATGACGACAGACGCTCAGGCGCTGCATCGGCCGATAAATCCCCAAAACCGGGCTGACATGCCGGATCGACCGCACCCGACATGCGCGCAACCGAATCACGGGCGGATCGTGCGCGCTCTCGGCCAGCCGGTCTTCGTGCGGCCACGGAGATCGTCGCACCGGCCAAACCGCGGGCTTTGGATGCCGGGGCCGGCAGGACGCTGGATGGTCCGGGCGAGCCCTATCGACAGGGCATTTCCCGCTGGCTTTCGTATCGGATACAGGATAATAGCCCGACGCCAATAGAGGCCACCGCAGCCTGCCGTCACACCGTCTCGCATGCAACTGAGGGGGAGTGAGTCATATGAAGAAGGGCGAACAACCGCAGTTTTCCGCCAGGTGGTGGAAGAACAGCCAGCCGAAGGGGCTGAAGAGCGCCGACGGCCTGGAGAGCGCACTGAAGGCTTACGA
>JASHQG010000429.1 GCA_030037665.1 Acetobacteraceae bacterium | reverse complement strand
TGAGCTTCGACTTTGACGATGCGCCGCCGCTGTGCGTTTCCATCGAGGTGCGGCCAGTCGTGGGGCAGGGCTATGATCCGGTCGCCTCCCTCTTCAAGCAATACGAGCTCATCTATGTGGTCGGCGATGAGGATGACCTCGTCCGCGTGCGCACCAACTACCGCCACGAGGCAGTGTACCTGTATCACCTCAATACGTCCGCTCAAATTGCGCGACGGCTTTTTCTAATCTACCTGCATCGAATCAATGAACTCGCCGACCATCCCGAATTCTACAATCTATTGAGCAACAACTGCACTCTCAACATCATACGCTACGCGAACGCGGTCGGGCGCAAAGGCGGGTTCGACATCCGCCATCTTTTCAATGGCCTGATAGACAACTACCTCTACTACTCCGGCAGGATGGACACGACGCTGCCGTACGCAAAGCTTAGGCGACTGTCCCTGATCACCGCGATTGCCCAGGCAGCTGGTAACGCGCCCGATTTCTCTGTGCGCATTCGCGCGTCCCTGCCGACGACCATCCACCACTGATAGGTCCCTGCCCTGGTTACTGGTCTGCATTTGTCGCCAGGGTTCGCACACGTAATCCGTTATCCTGTCGCGTCAGCCGAGCATCGCATGTCTCACCGGTGATCGGACGGCCCCGCTGCTCCCTGTACGCAGCCGCTCAGGCGCCCCTTACGCCAGCAGCGCGGGTCTTGCGTCGAGATGGATCAGGTCGTTATGGCCGGAGAAAGCCCCACTTATCTCCGATTTGATTGGCTTGGGGCAGCTCCTCCGTTGTCCAGCCGCCACCGAGAGCTGTGACCAGCGTGACACTTGCCACCAGCCGGCTCTGTTGTACCCCCAGCGCAGCCTGCTGGTTCGTGAGCAGTGTGGTTTGCTCGGTGACGACACTGGTGTAGGCGACGGTCCCGGCAAGGTATTGATTAAATAGCACAGTCACTGCTTTTTGTGCCGCACTGACTGCAGTCATCTCGGCACGATATTGTTCCGCGAGGATTCTGAGCGAGGCCAGCTGATCCTCGACCTGCTGGAACGCGGTTAGCACGACCTGGCGGTAATTGGCGACGCTCGCATCATAAGTGGCGCGCGCGGCAGCAACGGCGGCAGAACGGGCGCCGCCCTCGAACACTGTTTCGCTGGCAGACGCGCCGAGCGACCAGACTTGATTGGCCGTGGTGAACAGCTGTGACAGCGGACTGCCGACGAAGCCGCCGAGCGTGGACAGGCTGATATCAGGATAATACGCGGCGACCTGCACGCCAATCAGCGCGTTTTCCTCCTGCATCTGTCGCTCGGCTGCCGCGATGTCGGGACGCCGCTCCAACAGGGTGGACGGCAGTCCGGGCGGCAGCACCGGAACGTTGGGCGTCAATGGTGCCGGCGGTATCGTCAGGTCAGCCGGCGGATGACCGGTGAGGACAGCGATTGCATGCTCGTAGATGGCGCGCTGTACGGCAACCCCGACGAGTTGGGCCCGCGCGCTTTCCAATTGCGCCCGTGCCGTCACGTCGTCGGATAACGCGGACGTGCCTGCGAGGTACTGGTTATGCACGATGCGGTACGCATTCGCATAGGCGGTGACTGTGTCGCGGAGCAGATCGGTGAGTGAATCCTCGGCACGCAGATCGAAGTAATCCACGGCCAGCGTCATCTGCGCGGAGAGACGTGCATTGTCGAGATCGGCGGCGCTGACCTGAGCAGCCGCGAGCTGACTTTCGACCTGGCGGCGAACGCGACCCCATACATCAGGCGTCCAGTCAATCGCGCCTTCTATGCTGTATTGCGTCACCGGCGCGCCGCCACCGCCGGCGGAGGACCCGCCAAAGGCGCTGGAACTCCCGCTGCCAAATCCTGACCCGCGCGTGACGCCGGGCGTGAGGCTGGCGGTCGGGAAGTAATCGGCGCGTGCCTCCTGCACCATGGCAACGGCATTTTGGTACTCCGCGGCGAACTGCTTGATCGTCTGGTTCGACACGTCGACCTCGGCCTGCAGCCGATTGAGCTCTGGGTCATGGTAGATTTTCCACCATGGACCCCGGTTCGTTGCATCCTGTGGCTGCGCGATGGTCCAGCCCCGCAGTGCCTTGTAGTCGGTCGGCACGGGCGCAGAGGGGCGATGATAGTCAGGTCCGACAGTGCAGGCGGAGAGGGCGAGGAGGAGCACAGCGGCGGAGGAGCGGCGTGCTTTAGCGCCCCGCCGCCCGAAGAGAGCCGCACGGGCGCGGACCGCGCCTCTGTGCACCTCTCTCGCATCCCCCCTCCCGCAAGGGGAGGGGGGGCTATGGCTCGCATCGGGCCGCGTCATTCAGCCGGCCCCGGCGTGGGCGAGAGGCCAGGGAATGCCTGCCGCCAGCGGCGCCCCGCGGCGATACGCAAGCGGTCCAGGTACAGATAAACCACCGGCGTCGTGTAGAGCGTCAGCACCTGGCTCAGCATCAGGCCGCCGACGATTGAAATGCCGAGCGGCTGGCGCAGCTCGCTGCCTTCGCCAAAGCTCAGGGCCAGCGGCAGTGCGCCCAGCATGGCTGCGCTGGTCGTCATCATGATCGGCCGGAACCGCAGGCGGCATGCTTCGAAGATCGCGTCGCGCGGGTCCATGTCGCGTGAGCGCTCGGCGTCGATTGCGAAGTCGATCATCATGATAGCGTTCTTCTTCACGATGCCGATCAGCAGGATCACGCCGATTGCCGCAATGATGGTGAACTCCGTCCGGAATGCCATCAGGGCCAACACCGCGCCGACGCCGGCCGAGGGCAGGGTCGACAGGATGGTAATTGGGTGCATGTAGCTTTCGTACAGCACACCGAGCACGACGTAGACGGCGACCAGTGCGGCGATGATCAGGAGCAGCTCACTGCTTAGTGTTTGCTGGTAGGTCAGCGCGGTACCGGCGAAGCCGCCACGAATGGCGGCAGGCATTCCGATTTCCCGTACGGCGTTGTCGATTGCCACGGTCGCCTGACTAAGCGACTTTCCCGGTGCCAGATTGAAGGAAATCGTGGTGGCGACGAACAGTCCCTGGTGGTTCACCGCCAGCGGCGCGTTGCCGGGTGCAAAGCTGCTGAACACCGACAGTGGCACCATTGTTTCCTGACTGGTACTGACGGCAGCGCCGGATGACGCCGTGCCCTTGCCGGTATTTGCCAAGGCGTTGGTTGCAGCATTACGTGCCGAGCTGCTGGCAATGCTCGCGGCGGTTAGCGCGGTTGAGCTGCTGGCAGTGCTCGCGGCGGTTGACGCGGTCGAGCTGCTGTTGGCCGTGAGGAACGTGCCGACAACAGCATTGGTGGTTTCGGTGCCACTCGGTGTGTCGCCCGAGGTGCTGACCCAGATATCCCTCAGCGTCTCAGGTGACTGCCAGTACTTCGGCGCTACCTCCATCACCACGTGGTATTGGTTCTGCGCGTTATAGATTGTCGAGACCTGGCGCTGACCGAATGCGTCGTACAGCGTGTTGTCGATCTGGTTGACACTGATGCCCAAGCGGGCAGCCGTGGCGCGATCGATGTGCAGGTTGGTTTCCAGGCCCTTCTGCTGCTGATCGGAATTCACGTCGCGCAATACGGGGCTTTTCTCCAGGGCCGCTAACAGTTTCGGGGTCCACTCATACAGCAAGCTCGTGCTGTCTGCGGTCAGTGTGTATTGATAGGCACCATTGCCTTGGCGCCCGCCGACACGGATGTCCTGGATTGGAACCAGGAACAATCGCGCACCGGGTACCACGGCCAGTTTGCGGCGCAGCCGCGTCATGATCTGCTCGACGCCGGCCCGTTTCGACAGAGGCTTCAAGGCAACGAACACGGTGCCGGTATTGGCGCCGCCGTAGCCGCCCTGACCCGTGAAGCCGACGACGTTCTGCACGGCCGGATCGTGTTGCACGATGGTCATCAACTGGTTCAGCTTCTGCTGCATTGCCTGGAACGAGATGCTCTGGTCGGCGACGATTCCGCCCATCAGACGGCCGGTGTCCTGCAGCGGGAAGAAACCCTTCGGGACGATGACATAAAGTGCGAAGTTCAATGCGATCGTAATCAAGAGGACCAGCACCACCACACCGCTGTGTCGCAGCGACCACCGCAGGCTGCGCTCGTAGAGTGACAGCGCGCGATCGAACAGGGTGCGGCGCTGCGGAGCGTCGGTGCTCGGGCGCGGGCGCAACAACAAGGCGCACATCATCGGGGTGGTCGTCAGCGAGATTGCCAGCGACACCATGATCGCCAGTGACAGTGTCATGGCGAACTCACGGAACAAGCGGCCGACGATGCCGGGCATCAGCAGGATCGGCAGGAACACCGCAACGAGCGACAGGCTCATGGAGAGCACGGTGAAGCCGACCTCGCGCGCACCCTGCAGCGCAGCCTGAACCCGCGGCATGCCCGCTTCGAGGTGGCGGGAGGTGTTCTCCAGCACCACGATCGCGTCGTCGACCACGAAGCCGGTGGAAACGGTCAGTGCCATCAGCGAGAGGTTGTCCAGGCTGTAGCCCATCAGGTACATCGCACCGAACGTGCCGATGATTGAGACGGGGACCGCGACCGCAGGAATGACCGTTGCACGAACACTGCGCAGGAACAGGAAGACCACCATGGTGACCAGGACGACGGCGATCACCAGCGTCATCTCGGTATCGCTCAGGCTGCGCCGGATCGTGGTGCTGCGGTCGTTGGCGATCGTCAATGTCATGTTGTGCGGCATTGCGGCCATCAGCTGTGGGAGTGCCGCTTTCACACTGTCCACGGTATCGATGATGTTGCCGCCGGGCTGACGAAACACGATGACCAGCACGGCGGGCTTGCCGTTGGAAAAGCCCGCGTTGTCCACGTTCTCCACCGAGTCCTCGACATCGGAGACGTCGGACAGATGGACCGCGGCGCCATCGCGGTAGGCGATCACCAATGAGCGATAGTCTGATGCCTTGGTCGCCTGGTCATTGGTGTAAATCTGATAGTGCATGCCCCCAGCCTCGATCGCACCTTTGGGGCTGTTGGCGTTTGCAGATGCAAGGGCGGCGCGGACGTCCTCGAGGCCGACGCCGTACTTGAACAGCATGGTCGGGTTCAGCTCGACCCGAACGGCGGGAAGCGCCGAGCCGCCGACAAGCACCTGGCCGA
>JASHQG010000428.1 GCA_030037665.1 Acetobacteraceae bacterium | reverse complement strand
TGCCGAGATCATGAAAACGGGCATGCCCCGCGGCGCACGGTTCGCGACAGGCGAGCCCAGACCATTCAGGCGCACGCGCGGAACAGTGCTTGTTGGCGACGAAACCGACTTGAGCGCGTGGTCGCACAGCATCTAGCCAACTCGCCGACACGTTTCGCGTCACGCGCACCTGCCGCGCCGAGGGAGGAACCCGGATTTGATCGAAGCTGCGATGGGTGACGCGCTTTTTTTGCGCGAACCGGACCGCATGCTATGCGGGCCCTTGCAGGCACGGCGGTCGGCACAGCGTTTGTCATCGTGCGGTTGTTCACTGGCAACGCTCCGTTGCAATCGGCCGGATCGAACGAGGTTAGCTTCCTGGACAACGGGCGCTATGCGGATGCGCTCGAGCAAACCATGGCCGGGGCGGTCATTGGACACCCGCAAATGCCGACACGCGTCCCCAGCGGCACCACCGCCATTGTAACCGCGGCGACCTGTGAGGGATGGGCGCGTCGCGGCACTGTTTCATCCGGTGCCGCCACCGACCCCCGGGTTTCATCCTTCGGCGCTGGTCGACCCGGACGCCCGAGTAGATCCATCTGCCCAGATCGGTACGCAGGGCGGCGTCGTCTCGGACGTCCCCACAGGTCCGATTTTGCCGGGGAGCCCCGCCCGACCGCGCAAGGAATTCTTCCGCCGGGTCGCCACATCGAAACGGATGACCCGGCGGCCTGGGTAGCCCGGCCTGGCCGAAGACCTGGACCAATCATACGAATATACCCCGGCGCCTTGCGAACCGGGTGGTGGCCAGCTTGTGTCTCAGGACTGACCAGTCCTTTCAAGGTGAGCGGTGACGGTAAAGCCGATGACAGCGGCGATGGTGACGGCCGCGCCGGCGGCAACTGCCCGCGAAACAAGAGCGCGGAACAGCAAACCATCCCGCGAAGGTGACGTCGTCGTCTACCCCCCATATGGAAACTGACGGGTTGAGCGTGTCGGCTTCGAGGAAATAGCCGTATACCGACTAAACCTGATCCGCATGTTGATCAGCGACATTCAGATGACGCTGCGCGTGCCGCTCTCCCGGGTGCGCGCTGTCGGCCTGCGCAAGCTTGCCGGCCCGCCCGCGATGGCGGGAGCTCTCGCCACATGCGCAGGGCGCCCTCGGGTAAGACGACTGATCTCGGTCTAGCGCACACAAGAGTATCTGGCGAAGATCAACTCCGGTCAGCCTGACGCGCTGACCTTCGTGGTCTGCGATCTGCAGTTGGCGGGCAGCGGCTCCGGCAGCGGGTCCAGCCAACGCAATTTGTTCGGGCTTGCATTCGATAGGCTTGCCGGCGACGTGGCCGCGGTCAATCGGACCACGAAGTCGCACGTGGTCGATGTTGTCCACCGGACATGGGCCGTTGCCGGGACGGATCGCGCAGGCGAATCCAACCAGCGAACTGTTTCCGTGTGGACCGAGAATTGTGCTGGCAAAGCTGCTGTGCGGCCCCTATGTTTCATCAACGGTGCTTTTCAGCGTGGGTCGATCCGTACCTTGCCTGGCGACCTCGTCGCCCTTCGGTCCTGCCGACATGAAAAGTATTCCAGTCCGCACGGTGCGGATTGCCGGATTGTAAGAGGAATGACGCGATGTCGGAAGGCACGGTCAAGTGGTTCAATGCCCAGAAGGGATACGGCTTCATCCAGCCCAACGATGGGTCGCAGGACGTGTTTGTCCACATCTCGGCCGTCGAGCGCGCGGGCCTCAGCGGTCTGAATGAAGGGCAGAAGGTCAGCTTCGACCTGGAGCGCGGTCAACGGGGCAAGATGGCGGCGACGAACCTGAAGGCGATGTGACGCTGCCCGGTCGCGCTGCGGATCGCAACGCGATGGGCTTCGGCTGAATCTGATCGCTGTGACCGAATGTACGGAGACCCTCGCCGCCGGCGGTAGCGGGAGGGTTCTGTCACGGAAGATTCAATCACTGAGATCTACCGAAGTTGCAACCGCGACTGCCGGCAACCGGTCCGCGTCATAAACCCGACGAGCATGCCGCTGCAACGTATCGGTGATCCTTCCTGTGGAGGACAGGCGACCGACATCGCCGAGCCAGATTTTCTGACCCCGAACGACCCTGCTCCTGAATGCGCTGCTTTGCGGCGGCGGCTGGAAGACGCGGCAGACCATCGTAACTGCAACTGAGCCGATACGCACCGACGCAGGATCATGACCCGCGCCGTCCGTCTCTTCCGGTGCCCTTACACCGAGAAATACTTCGCCCGCGGATTCAACACTACAATCGCGCTGGTGGACTGCTCCGGGTGCAACTGGAACTCCTCCGACAGTTCCACCCCAATCCGTTCCGCACCGAGCAGCCGCAACAGTGGCCCCTGGTCTTCCAGCTTCGGACATGCCGGATAGCCAAACGAGTACCGTGACCCGCGGTAGCTCTGTGACAGCATCTTCTCCATATCACGGTCGTCTTCCGCCGCGAACCCGAGCTCCGCGCGAATGCGCTTATGCACGTACTCGGCCAGCGCTTCCGCCATCTCGACCGACAGGCCGTGCAGATAAAGATAATCCTGATAGCGGTTCTCGGCGAACCATTCGCGTGAGACCTCCGAGGCGCGCGTGCCCATCGTCACCACCTGCAGCGCGATCACGTCGCGCTCCGCGTCATCCACGTCGCGGAAGAAATCCGCGATGCACTCGCCGTCCTCCTTCGGCTGGCGCGGGAGATTGAAGCGCGCAATCTCAGTCGATCCGTCAGCATCGAAGATGATCAGATCGTTCCCCTGCCCTGCTGCCAGCCAGTACCCATATGCTGCCTGCGGCTGCAAAATCTCCTGCTCCTCGCACAACGCCAGCATGCGACGCATCACCGGCCGCAGCTCCTGCTTCGCCCAGCCTAGGAAATCCGCAAGCGTACGCCCCTGCTTTCGGAACCCCCACTGGAATTGGTAAAGGCTGCGTTCGTTGATGAATGGCACCAGCGCCCTGGTC
This sequence comes from Acetobacteraceae bacterium, assembly GCA_030037665.1. GTDB lineage: Bacteria > Pseudomonadota > Alphaproteobacteria > Acetobacterales > Acetobacteraceae > JASHVB01. The sequence goes on along the minus strand of JASHQG010000428.1, from coordinate 8,189 downwards.
GGCGCCGCCAGCACCCGAGCACCCCAGAACGGCGGCTCAGCCACCGGCACGTCCAGCGTCAGCTGCCGCCTCCGCACCTGTACCGCCGCGACATCCACCGGCCGGAAGGCACGTGCGTCCGCCTGGCCAAGCGTACGCGCCGCATTCCGTGGCTTGTTTGACCGCTGCGCCTGTACCGCCGCGAGGTAATCGTCGAATGCGTTGCCGGTCACCTTATCCATGAGCCGCAGCCCGTCGAACGCGTCGCGCGCATAGGCGACACGGCCGCATGCGTAGGCGCGCGCGCAGTCATCTTCCACATACGACCGTGTCAGCGCCGCGCCGCCAAGCAACACTGGAATTTCCAGTCCCTGGCGCGACATTTCCTCCAGGTTGTCGCGCATCACGACGGTGGATTTCACCAGCAAGCCCGACATGCCGATCGCGTGCGCATGGTTCTCCTGCGCCGCATGAAGCATTTCCACCAGCGGAACCTTGATGCCCAGGTTCACTACCCGATACCCGTTGTTGGTGAGGATGATGTCGACCAGGTTCTTGCCAATGTCGTGCACGTCACCTTTTACGGTGGCGAGCACGATTGTGCCTTTCTCCTGCCCCTCAACCCGTTCCATGAACGGTTCCAGATAGGCCACGGCGGCTTTCATCGTTTCGGCACTTTGCAGCACGAAAGGCAGCTGCATTTTTCCGGCACCGAACAAGTCACCGACGACCTTCATCCCGTCGAGCAGCACGTTGTTGATGATGTCGAGCGCCGGCAGTGTCTGCAGGGCTTCATCGAGGTCGGCAGTCAGCCCCTTGCGGTCACCATCGACGATGCGGTCCTTCAGCCGGCCTTCCACGGTGTCGGCTCGCTTCTTCACGGTCGCGTCGGACGCCTTGCGATCGGCGAAGAGTTCGAGCATACGCTGAAGCGGATCGTAGCCTTCGGCGCGGCGATCGAAGATTAAATCTTCCGCGACCTTCACTTCGTTTTCGGCAAGGAGATGCAGCGGCCTTATTTTCGACACATGCACGATTGCACCGGTCATGCCCGCGCGCGTCGCATGGTCAAGGAACACCGAGTTCAGCACCGCACGAGCCGCCGGGTTCAGCCCGAACGATACATTCGACAGGCCGAGAATGATCTGGATGTCGGGAAACTCTGCGCGGATCGCGGCGATACCTTCCAACGTCCATTGCGCCAGCTTGCGGTCGTCCTCGTTGCCGGTGGCAATGGTGAAGGTCAGGGGATCGATCAGCAGGTCGGACGGTGGCAGCCCATGTTTCCCGCATGCGAATTCGACCAGCCGGCGTGCGATGCGTAGCTTATCGGCGGCGGTCTTCGCCATGCCGGCTTCGTCGATGGTCAGGGCGATCACCGCGGCGCCAAACCGCTTTGCCAGTTCCAGTCGGTCGGTCGCGTGCTTCTCACCATCCTCGAAGTTGATCGAGTTGATGATCGGTTTGCCGCCGTGAAGCTTCAGCGCCGCCTCGATCACAGACGTTTCCGTACTGTCGATCACCAGGGGTGCATTCACTGATGCGGTGAATCGGCGCACCACGTCGGACATCTCGCCGAGCTCGTCGCGGCCGACGAATGCAGTACACACGTCAAGAGCGTTCGAGCCTTCGCCCAATTGCTCGCGTCCTAGACCGACGCAGGCGTCCCAGTCGTGCTTTGCTTGCGCCTCACGCCACTTCTTCGAGCCGTTGGCATTGCAGCGCTCACCGATGGCGAAGATCGCATTCTCCTGCCGCAGCGGCACGGCGTTGTAGAGGCTGGCGACACTCGGTACGGACACGACTTTGCGGGCGACCGGTGTCGGACGCGAGGCACCCCGCTGGCGCAACATCGCGTCCAGCGCCTCGATGTGCTGCACGCCCGTGCCGCAGCACCCGCCGATTAGGTTGACGCCGTCCTCGGCGATAAAGCGTTCCAGCCAGCTCGCCAGTTGCGCAGGGCCGAGCGGATAGTGCGTGTGGCCGTCAACCAGTTCAGGCAGGCCGGCGTTCGGCATCACCGACAAGAGGCCGGGCCAAGCGCCGGACAGATACCGCAGATGTTCCGCCATTTCCTGCGGACCGGTCGCGCAGTTCAGCCCGATCAGCGCCACGTCCAGCGCCTGCACGATCGCCGCAGCCGAGGCGATATCGGGACCGACGAGCAGCGTGCCAGTCGTCTCGACGGTTACCTGCGCAAACACCGGAATGTCGCTGTTGGCTCCGGCACGGGCGATCTTCGCGCCGTTCACCGCGGCTTTCAGTTGCAGGGGATCCTGACACGTTTCTATCAGAATCGAATCGACACCGCCGGCGATCAGGCCGCGGCATTGTTCCGCCAGTGCAGCTTCCAGCTTATCGTACGCGATGTTGCCGAGGCTCGGCAGCTTGGTCCCGGGCCCGACACTGCCGAGTACCCAACGATGCCGGCCATCGCAGAACTCCTCAGCTGCCTCGCGTGCGAGCTCGCCCGCAATCTTGTTGATCTCGAACGTCCGGTCGGCAAGATCGAATTCTCCGAGCGTGATCGGCGAACCGCCGAACGTATTCGTTTCCACCATGTCGGAGCCCGCGGCGAAATAGCCGCGGTGGATCTCGCGTACCAGGTCCGGACGCGAGAGGTTCAGGACTTCCGTGCAGTTTTCCTTATCCCAGAAGTCATGCTGCACATCGAGCGTCAGCGCCTGCACGCGGGTGCCCACCGCACCGTCGGCGAGCAGCACATTGTCGCGTAGGACGTCGAGAAGATGGGGGCGGGTCATGGAGGGGTTGGGGACACTTTAAGACTGTTCAAGTACGGATGAATACAGATGCACGCGATGCCGTCGCGACCGTGCGCCTGCAGTCTGAATGACATGCGTGTATCTGTGATTCCAACATTCCTGGTCGCATACCGCTACACAGCGAGGGCATAAGCGCCAGGCGCGTGGACATCGGCAAGCCGCGTCCCCGGCCAGATGCGGATCTCGAGCGGTCCGGGCACGCTGAGCGGTTGACCGCTGTGCAGACCCGCACTGTGCAACATCTGCCCCATCGTTGCGTCATCGAAGCCGGGCCAGCGATGGGCCAGCTTGGCTGTCACGTCTTCGCGTTCATGCCGCGCGAGATCGATGACGATCAGCCGCCCGTCCGGCCGCAGCACGCGGGCGACTTCCGCCAGCACGCCGGCCGGATCCTCGGCGTAATGCAGCACCATCTGCAGCACCGCTGTATCGAACGAGGCATCTGTCAGCGGCAGCCGATACATATCGGCCAGCCGCACCGCGCAATTCGTCAGCCCGACGCGCGCCAGACGGGAACGGGCCAATGCCACCATCGCCTTCGATGCGTCGACGCCCAGCCCTTGGCCGAAGCGTGGCGCCAGCAACTCCAGAACGCGACCAGTCCCGGTGCCGACATCCAGCAGCCGCGATTCAGCCGCCGGCGGGACGAGAGACAACAAGGCGTCCTCGACGGCGGGAGCCGGCAGGTCGAGCGCGCGCATCTCGTCCCAGTCCGCACCCTGGCGGCGGAAGCGTTCGCTGGCCTCCCGGGCTCGCTCGGCCAGCACGCGCGCTGCCTGACGGCGATCGGCCTCCAACGTGAGATCGTCAGCCGGCAGCCTCGCGACCAGCTCGCGCGCGAGATGGCCGTCCGGCCCGGTGGGCAGTGCGAACCAGGCGTTCGCACCCTCGCGGACACGCTCCAGCAGACCGGATTCGCAGAGCAGCTTCAGATGGCGTGACAGACGGGGCTGTGATTGACCGAGGATTTCCGTCAGCTCGGTCACGCAAAACGCGCCCCGTGCGGCTAGTGCGAGCAGCCGAAGCCGGGTGGGTTCCGCAGCGGCGCGGAGCGCGGCGAGCAGATCTTCCATCGGCAGTTTATGACATAAAGATATGCTTATGTCGAGGGGGAACCCAGGCGGGGACCAGAGCGCCCACTCTCTTGCGGCGCCTCGACCGTCAAGCAGGCCCCCCGGAACAGATTCCTCCGGCCTCTCGGCCCCGCTATGAACGGCGGGCGATTGACTTGCCGCCAACCCTGCCGAGACTCCACCGATAGAAGCCGGAGAGCACACCATGGGACCACTGGTCACGACCGAATGGCTGGCCGACGAGCAGGGCGAACCGGATCTCATCGTGTTCGATGCAACAAAATACCTCCCGAACGAGCCGAACGACGGGAAGGCCGAGTTCCTTGTCGCCCACATCCCGGGCGCGCGTTATTTCGACATCGACGAGGTCGCCGACCCGGACACCGATCTGCCGCACATGGTCCCGACGCCGGGCCGCTTCGCCAAGCTGATGGCAGGCATGGGGGTCACCAACACTGCGCGCGTGGTCTTTTACGACCAAAAGGGATTGGCCTCGGCGGCCCGTGGTTGGTGGCTGATGCGGCTCTTCGGCCATGACAACGCCGCAGTGCTGGATGGTGGATTGCCGAAATGGCGTGCGGAGGGGCGGCCGGTGCAGTCCGGCGAGGCTGCCGAACCGGGACGCGCCGAATTCCGTCCCGATTTCCGCGCCAGGAAGCTGCGCGCGATCGGCGATGTGCTGCAGAATCTCGGAACCCAAGGCGAACTCGTTCTGGACGCCCGCGCCGCCGGCCGCTTCACTGGCGCGACGCCGGAACCGCGCGCAGGCATGCGCTCAGGTCACATCCCGGGTTCCGCCAGCCTGCCTTACACCGACCTCCTAAACGCTGACGGCACATTCCGCCCGGTCGACGCGCTGCGCGCCCGCTTCGCGGCCGCCGGCATGGATGCTTCCAAGGCACCGGTGACAAGCTGCGGCTCGGGCGTCACCGCCTGCATCCTGACGCTTGGTCTCATTCTGGCGGGACTGCCTGAGGGCGCGGTGTATGACGGATCCTGGACGGAGTGGGGCGGACGGGCCGACACCCCGGTGGAGACCGCCTAACGCCGAACCGGCCCGCCGCGGGCGCCGGGCCTTTCGCGTCAGTTCCGTGAGGATGCCGCCGGCACGCGGCAGGCACCGCCGCCTTACCGCCGAAGCGGGAGCTGGTGCGAGACATCAGCCGATGGCGCCGAGCACCTCGTCGTCCGATGGGAACCGGCCAGCCGCCTTCTTGGAGAAGGCAAGCCGCCCGTCCACCGTGATCTCAAACACCCCGCCGCCCGACTTGCGCAGTTTAACGTCCGCCGTCGGCTGCCGCTTGAGAATGATGTCCCGCGCCGCACGGGCGCGCGGCTCGTAGCCTCACATTCCGCAGTATTCGATCTCGATCCGCATGCAAATGCTCTTTCCTGGCTGTGATCGCCGCCGGGAGCGTGGCAGCGGATCGGCGCAGCGGCAAGAGGCCTCCGCTCGCAACGTCATGGCTGCGCGGCGGTCTGAACCACCCGGCAATCCACCTTGGCGGCATGCATCCGGGTGCAAAACGCGCGCGCGTCGGCATCGGTCGCGAAGCCCGCCGCACTCAAACGCCACACTGTGCGGCCATTGACCTCGGCTGCCCAGACCTGCGGCGAAAGCCCGCGCAGCAAATCCCGCAGCCGGCGCTGCAGCTTGGTCCACGCGGCCACGGCGCCCTGCGCGCTGTCGGCGGTGGCAAGGTGCACGGACGGTGCATCATCAGCCGACGCCTGCGGCACCGGCCGGTGCTTGGCAATCTGGCGCGGCGTACCGATCCCGGCCAGGGCATCTGGCCCAGCGACGGGCTCCCTGGAGGGCGGTGGGGTGAGCGCCGCAGGCGGCTCCGTCGGCAGCACGTCGGCCCAGATATCGCCGGGTTCAGGGTGCAACGGCGGGGCACTCGGCTCCTGACCCATCAGTTGCCTTCCGTTCACGCTCTCCTGCACGGTGACCGGCAGCACATCGCGCGGCGACCCCTCGCGGGTTTCCGGCAGCGTCACGCAGCCTGCCAGCATGAGGCAAGCGCACAGCAGCGCCGTGCCGCTGCTCTTTCCGGTCATGACGAATGGTGCAGGGAAAACATCAGCATGTGACCTGAATATGCCTTCTTCACTTGTTTCGCCAATGCCGGTTCGATGGTGAGCGGACCGCTGCGCGCATTGGACTGACGAAATCCACGCCGAGCGAAACGATGCGCCACCTGCACCGGCCTGGCAGGGCCTGGCTCCCTCGGGAGGTCTCCTTGCACCCGCCGCCGTCGCGGCAGGAAGCGCGTTGCCGGCCTCAGTTGTTCGGACAAATATCCGCACGAGCCCGCTGGCACCATCGCGCGCCACCGGCGCCCCTGGCCTTCCGAGTGGGCTTCCGTCATGATCGGCTCCTGCTTTATCCGGAGTTTCCATGCCATTTTGCTTTCGGGCTGCGGCCCGCCATGTTGCCGCGGCCTGCCTGGTCTCGGCATGCAGCATCGGTACCGTCTGGGCACAATCGGGCAGTCCTCCCGCCAGCGGTGATCCAATCCTCGCCAAGGTGAATGGCGAAGCCGTCCATCTGAGCGACGTCAGGGACGCCGTCGGGCATCTGCCGCAGAGGGCGATGTCGATTCCGCCGCAGACACTGTATCCGCTGGTGCTCAACAAAATCATCGACTCGATCGCGCTCGCGGCGGAGGCACAGCGCACCGGGATCGACAAAGACCCGGATGTGCAGCATCGGGTCGCTGAGGCCGAACAACAAACGCTGGCGACCGCACTGCTGGAGAAGGGCATCACCCCGCTCATCACCGACGATGCGCTGCACGCGCGTTACACGGCAGAGATCGCCAGCAAGCCAGGCGATGAAGAAGTGCATGCACGCCACATCCTGGTCGATCACGAAGAGACCGCGAAAAAGATCATCGCTGAACTGAACAAGGGCGCCGATTTCGCGACGCTTGCCAAGCAGTACAGCAAAGATCCGGGCGCCACAGCGAAGGGGGGTGACCTCGGCTTTTTCAGGAAAAGCGAGATGGTCCCGGCGTTCGCCGACGCGGCGTTCGCCCTAAAAGTGGGCCAGATTACCCAGACGCCGGTGCACACACAGTTCGGCTGGCACGTGATCCAGGTGCTGGAACGTCGCCGCGCGCCACAACCAACTTTCGAACAAGCGCGCGACGAACTGCGCCAGCAGATCGCCGAGGAGTATGAACAAAAAGCGGTCGCACAGGCACTCGCGAAGGCGCACGTCGAGCGGTTCAACCTGGACGGCTCGCCGGTTCGTGCGACCGACGGCGCGGAACCGCCTCCAAACAAATAAATCAATCCGCTTCACGGAAGAAAACCATGGCCACCACGGTCTCGCCGCTCGCCGTTCCTTTGCCGCACCTGCCGCCACTGCCCGGCGTGCTGCTGGGCGCAGCTGAGGCCGGGATACGCTACCGAGGGCGAACCGATGTGGTGATGATGGAGGTGCCCGAAGGTAGCACGGTCGCGGGCGTATTCACGTCCAACAAATGTCCTGGCGCGCCCGTGGACTGGTGCCGCCAGGCTCTGCGTGGCGGCAGGGCCCGCATGGTGGTGGTGAACGCAGGCAACGCCAATGTATTCACCGGACGCGCCGGACGCGAGGCGTGCGCGACCACCGCGGACGCCGCCGCGCGTCTGGTCGGCTGCAAGGCGCGCGAAGTGTTCGTTGCGTCGACCGGCGTGATCGGCGAGGTACTGCCGCACGAAAAGCTGGTCGCGGCGCTACCGGCACTGCACGCGTCATTGCGCGACGCCGCGTGGGAAGCCGCCGCGCGCGGGATCATGACCACCGACACGTTTCCCAAGGCCTCGACGCATGCGGCCCGCATCGGTGAGACTGAGGTACGAATCACCGGGATCGCCAAGGGTAGCGGCATGATCGCGCCCGACATGGCGACCATGCTGTGCTTCATCTTCACCGATGCAAAGATTCCGGCCCCGGCCCTCCAGGCGTTGCTGACGAAGGGTACCAACCGCAGCTTCAACTGCACCACGGTCGATTCGGATACGTCGACGTCGGACACCGTATTGCTGATCGCGACCGGCCACGCGAAGCATCCACGTGTGTCGAAGAAGGGCGGCGCGCTGCTGTCAGATTTCGCGAGGGCGCTGGATGCGGTGCTGATGGATCTCGCGCTGGCGGTGGTGCGCGACGGTGAGGGGGCACAGAAGCTGGTGCGCATCGACGTGACCGGCGCGGCGAACGCGCGCTCGGCGAAGCGCATCGGGCTCGCGGTGGCAAATTCGCCATTGGTGAAGACCGCGATCGCCGGTGAGGACGCGAATTGGGGCCGCATCGTTATGGCGGTGGGCAAGGCCGGCGAGCCGGCCGATCGCGACAAGCTGTCGG
>JASHQG010000427.1 GCA_030037665.1 Acetobacteraceae bacterium | reverse complement strand
GCGGTGCGCCGCGCCCGAGCCGGCCTGCAGGATCCGAACCGCCCGATTGGCTCGTTCCTGTTCCTCGGTCCGACCGGCGTCGGCAAGACCGAGACCTGTAAGGCACTCGCCGAATTCCTGTTCGACGACGAACGCGCGATGGTGCGCATCGACATGAGCGAGTTCATGGAGAAGCACGCCGTGTCGCGGTTGATTGGTGCGCCCCCGGGCTATGTCGGCTACGACGAAGGCGGCGTGCTAACCGAAGCCGTGCGTCGCCGGCCATACCAGGTGATTCTGTTCGACGAAGTGGAGAAAGCGCACGAGGACGTGTTCAACGTGCTGCTGCAGGTGCTTGATGACGGCCGCCTGACCGACGGCCAAGGCCGCACGGTGGACTTCAAGAACACGATCATCGTGCTGACCTCGAACCTGGGTTCTGAAGTGCTTGCAGCACAGCCGGAAGGCGAGCCCACAACGATGGTGCAAGGTCAGGTGATGCGCATCGTGCGCGGCCACTTCCGCCCTGAATTCCTGAATCGGCTGGATGAAATCATCCTGTTCCGGCGGCTGCAGCGGAGCGACATGGCGAGCATCGTCGGCATTCAGATCGAGCACCTGCGCAAGCTTTTGGCCGATCGAAAGATCGAACTGGACCTGGATCGCACCGCGCTGCAATGGCTGGCGGATGAAGGCTACGACAGCACCTATGGCGCGCGCCCATTGAAGCGGGTGATCCAGCGTTCGCTGCAGAACCCGCTGGCCGGAATGATCCTGGAGGGGACGGTGAAAGAGGGCGAGACAGTGCATGTCTCGGCCGGCACCGACGGACTGCGGATCAATGGCCAGTTGGCTGAGGCCGCGTAGACCCGCAGGGCGGCTTCGGCCGCCCCTGTCGGCGCACAACCGCCTGGTTTGATCGGTGGTGCCGATGCTCGTACGGTCTCCCGCTGAGGAGACCGTCACGACATGACCAACTTCGCAGGCAAGCGCATCGTAATCACCGGCGGTGCCGGCGGTATCGGCACCGCAACCGCACGCGCGTTCCTCGAGCAGGGAGCGCATGTGCTGCTGGTGGATCTCGATGAGGAGCGCCTGGCTGAGGTCAAGGCGATGCTCGGTCACACGCGGGTGTTTACGCTGGCCTCCGACCTCGCCACAGCGGCGATCTGCGCGCGCATCATGCAGAATGCGAAGCCGGTGTATGCACTGGTGCATCTCGCCGGTCTGTTTGAGCGTGATCCACTCGACCCGGACGATCACGGCGTCTGGGACCGTGCCATCGCGGCGAACCTGACGAACGCGTACGACATGGCGGTGGCATTCCAGCCTTGTGCGGATACGCGCGAACCGGCGCGTCTGGTGTTCGCAAGCTCCGTCGCGTTCCGTCGCGGCAGCGCTTCCTATGCGGCCTATGGTGCGGCGAAGGGCGGCATCGTCGGGTTGACCCGCTCGCTCGCGCGCCGCTTTGCGCCGGACATTCTGGTGAACGCTGTTGCGCCCGGCCTGATCGTGACGCGCATGTCGGAACATGTGATCGCCGAACGCGGTGAAGCGTACCGCGCGGAGATCCCGCTTCAGCGGTTCGGGCAGCCTGAGGAGATTGCGTCGGTGATCCGGTTCCTTTGCTCGCGCGATGCTTCCTACATCACGGGCCAGACCATCACCGTCGACGGCGGCATCACCAACGCGTAGCCGCCAGCATCGCAGCTTGACTGCCGGGCACGGCCGCGAACCCGCAATCGAATGCAGCGAGGCGCGTCAGCCGGGTGTGTCACCGCCACGCGGGGCTTGGCGTCGGTTCGATCACGGACGGATCAGCCGATCGCCCGTTCAGAGCGCGCCATCAGAAAGCGATGTCTATTCCGCGTTCAGGGTGTCGAAAACATCCCCTACCGGTGGCAGGCCCAGAATATGCCGGCGGTGCCAAAGCGCGTAAAACAACAGCTTCCAGGCGGCAAAGCCGTCGCGCCAGCGGCGGATGTCGCGGAACAGCGCGACGACGCGGTCAGGATGCGCAATCTCCGCCACGCCAGGCTGTGCGGCCACCAGAGGACCGAGCCGGGTTCCCTGCCCCTTGATCCAGGTCCCAACCGGCACAGTGAAGCCCTCTTTCGGTGCGAACGGCCTGGCAATCGGCAGGTTCTTTTCCAGCCACTTGCGGAGAATCCACTTGCCCAACCCGTCGCGCATCTTCAGTCCGTCGGGAAGGCGGAACGCCGCCGCTGCGACACCGCGATCGAGGAACGGCGTGCGCCCTTCCACCGCATGCGCCATCAAGCAGCGGTCCAGCGCCAGCAGCAGGTTGTGCGGCAGCCAATCGATCATGTCGATGGCCTGCGCTGTCGCCAGCCGCGAGCGGCCGTTCTCCGCCGCGCGCACTTCGGCCGCCGTAATACCGTCGCGCCATGCGGTCGGGCGGGATCGCAGCACGTTGAGCCGGTCGAAGCTGCCACGCACATACATGGCGCGGCCGCCCAACCACCACGGCCGCATTGCGGTGCGGTAGCGCGGGTGCCCGGCGAAGATCTCGTCGCCACCTTCGCCGCTCAGCACGACCTTCACGTCCTGTCGTGCCCGCCGTGCCAGGAACCAGGTTGGAATGATCGCATAGTCGGCGGCGGGATCGTCCATACAGGCGACGATCTCCGGCAAGTGCTGCCAGACCATCGCCTCGTTGATTTCGATCGCCTCGTGCCGCGCGCCAACTGCCCTCGCTATCGCCGCGGCCCGGTCGCGTTCGCCCGCAGCCTCCGGCACGTCGAACCCCGCGGTGAAGGCGAGTACTGGAGCGCTGTTGAGGCGCGCCATCAGCGCGATCAGCGCCGCACTGTTGACGCCACCCGACAGAAACATCCCGTACGGCACGTCACTGCGCTGGTGCAGATCGACGCTCGCTTCCAGCGCCTCGTCCAGGCGCGCGAGAGCTGCATCTTCGTCGATGTTCTCCGGCCCGCCGGCCGGGACGTGACAGATCCGGCGACGGTTCAGCACATGACCATCGGAACAGGTCAGCGTCTCGCCGGGCAGCAATCGCTGGATGCCCTCAAAGATCGTTTCGGCGCCGGTGGTGAACTGCAATTGCAGCAGCTCCTCGCGCGCCGCCGGTCGCACTGACCGAGGGACCAGACCGGTCTCCAAAAGCGCCTGCGGCTCGGAGGCAAATGCCAGGCCGTGCCGGATCTGCGCGATGTAGAGCGGCTTGATGCCGAACGGATCGCGCATCAGCGTGACCGTTCGCTGCGTGCGTTCGTGAATGGCGATCGAGTACATGCCACGAAGCTGTTCCGCGAAATCAGCGCCATCGCGCAGCCACAGATGCAGCGGTGGCTCGCAGTCGCTGTTGGTCGCGAAGCTGACGCCCGACATCGTAGCGCGCAGCTCGCGGTAATTGTAGATCTCGCCGTTGCAGATCAGCGTCGCGGGACCAGCGAACAATGGCTGGTCGCCGGTGACGAGGTCGATGATGGCGAGCCGGTTGTGCACCAGCGCGACGCGGCCGACGACGGCGTGGCCGGCGCTATCAGGGCCACGGTGGTGCAGCCTGTCGATCAGTTTCGACAGTGTGGCGGGATCGGGCGGCGGCGCGCCGCTCGACAGGATCAGTCCGGCAATGCCGCACATCTATCCGGCAACCTCCAATAGGAGTTTCTCCAGGGCGGCGGACTGAACGCGAGCGTTCAGACGGGCGCGAGCGTGAGCGAAGGCGGCCTGGCCCAGGGAGTGCCGCAGCGCGCGGTCGTATGCCAGACGGTGCATGGCATCCGCCAGTGCCCCGGCATCGCCGGGCGGGACAAGCAGGCCTGTGCTGCCGTCGGCGACCGCTTCCGCGATGCCACCCTCGTTGGACCCGATGACGGGACAGGCTTGCGCCATAGCTTCGGGGATGACGCTCGGGAGCCCCTCGGCGTCACCGTTTTCGGCGACGATGCTGGGGACCAGCAGCGCGCAGGCGCCAGCCATGCGGGCGGCGACCTCCCGCGGTGGCAGCCATCCGGTCAAAGCGACGCCGGTTGTTTCGCGGGCGAGTGCTTCCATCACTGGCCGCAGCGGGCCATCCCCGGCACACACCACGGGTGTCGCGTCGCCAGCAGCGCGCAGACGGCGGACGGCGTCGGCCAGGACGTCGATGCCTTTCTTGGCAACGAACCGGCCGACGAACAGATGGTACGGCTCCCCGGAGACAGGTGGCGGGGGGATGTCGGGCGTATCCGCGCCGATCGGCAGCACAACGATTTGCTCCGCTCGCACGCCGCGCTGCCGGGCAAGCTCTGCCACCGTGGCGGAGACGCAGATGAAGCGGCGCGTCGTTCTGATGACCTCGGGCCAGCGGTGGCGCAACACACCGCGCTGGAAGTTTCTGGTTTTGCTGACGTCGCCGCCGTGCAGCGTGACGACCATGGGAACACCAAGTTTCTGCGCCAGTGGCAGCGCAAGCGCACCACCGCGAGCGAACTGCGCGTGCAGGACATCGGCATAGGGCGGAAGGTCGAGGCCCGGAACGCGGCCGAACCAGCGATAAAGCACGCGGTGAAATCCGCCGAACAGGCTGCCGCCGCCCAATAGCAACAGGGGTGCGCCCAGCTCGGTCGCGCGCGGCATCACGTGGCGGCCGATCCAGAGCGGGGTCATTGACGTGAAGCCGAGGTATTGGCGGCGGAGGAACTCGATCTCCGACGGCACGCCGATGCGGTCGCGATAGACAAGCAGAGTAAGGGGCGAGGATGGCATGTGCAGTTGCGCCCGACGCGATGGGAACCCGTACCTTGGCGCTTCGCACCCTGACCTCTCCCGCGCGGCGGGAGAGGTGTACCGACCTACGCGCTCGCGGCCGGTTGTGCGCTGGCCTGGGCCCGGCGGGCCTGCCACAGCGCCACGAAGTCGATTGGCTGCAGCAGCACCGGCGCG
>JASHQG010000426.1 GCA_030037665.1 Acetobacteraceae bacterium | reverse complement strand
TGACAAGTTCGCGGCCGGGATCAGCCGCTCCGCCAGCGAAACGCAATAGTCGGGCAGAAAAACCACGTTCAGACGACCACGGACAGCCGGATCGCCATCGATCGTGCCGGCAAGATTGTTGAGGAATTTGATGATGAGCTTGGCACGGTGATAGGCAGGCGCAGCCTTTCCAGCGAAGAAGAAAGTTCGCGGCGTCATCTCGAGCTCTGGCTGCGCTCTCAGTCGATTGTAGAGCACCACGATTCGCAGTGCGTTCAGCATCTGGCGCTTGTATTCGTGAATTCGCTTGATCTGACAGTCGAAGATGCTGTCGGGATCGACTGTCTGATCCAATGTTGCTCTCAGCCAGTCTGCGAAGCGCGACTTGGCGCGGTGTTTGGCCTTGCGGCAAGTCTCCAGAAAAGCGGAATCTTCGGCAAGCGGCTTCAGCTTCGCAATCTGGTCGAAATCGGTCGTCCACCCGTCGCCGATCGCAGCAGTGATAGCGGCGGACAGCCCCGGATTCGCCACCAGCAGCCAACGTCGCGGGGTGATCCCGTTGGTTTTGTTGCTGAACCGCTCCGGGAACATCTCGGCCAGGTCCTTCACGGTCCTCGTGCGCAGCAGTTCAGAATGAATCGCTGCTACACCGTTGGTGCTGTGCGAACCGACGATGGCCAAATTAGCCATCCGAACCTTCTTCTCTGCTCCTTCCTCGATGAGGCTGACGCGCGCCACACGCGCTTCGTCGTTTGGGTATCGTTCGCGGACCGCGTTGAGGAACCGCCGATTGATCTCAAAGATGATCTCGAGCTGACGCGGCAACAGTTGCTCAAAATAGCGCACTGGCCATTTCTCGAGTGCTTCTGGCAACAGCGTATGGTTTGTATAGGCCAAAGTCCGCTGCGTCAGGTCCCAGGCCTGGTCCCATCCGAGCCCGGCCTGATCGAGCAGGATGCGCATCAGTTCGGCCACCGCCAACGTCGGGTGCGTGTCGTTGAGCTGAATCGCGACTTTATCGGGAAGCCGAGCCCAGTCCGAATTGATGCGCCGAAATCGGTGCACCAGATCCGCCAGCGAGCACGCCACCAGAAAGTACTCCTGAATGAATCGCAGCTCTTGGCCGATTTCCGTAGAGTCATCCGGGTAGAGAACGCGGGTGACCGTGCCGGCCGACACGCGGCCAATCAGCGCCCTGACGAAATCGCCGTGGCTGAATTCCTGAAAATCGAAGTAATCCGGCGATGCCGAGCGCCACAGCCGCAAGCTGTTGATCGTCTTGCCGCCGAAGCCGACGACGGGACGGTCGTATGGAATCCCGACCAGGGTGGAGGGGCGGCCGGGCACGATCTGCAGACTTCCGCCGCTCATCTCGAGACTGCTGCCGAGCTTGACGTGCACGATGTTGCTGAAACGCGGCACCTCCCAGGGGTCCGGACGGCGTAGCCAGTTGTCGGGCGCTTCGACCTGCCATCCATTGTCAATTGTTTGCCTAAACATACCAAAGTCGTAGCGCAGACCGTACCCCATGGCCGGAATCTGCATCGTCGCCATCGAATCAAGGAAGCAAGCTGCGAGGCGTCCAAGGCCGCCATTTCCGAGACCGGCATCCGGCTCCTGTTCTGCCAGCCCTAGCCAGTCGAGATTTACCTCCTCCGCCGCATGCTCCGCATATGGATGCAGACCGAGATTGGTGATGTTGTTGATCAGAGAGCGCCCGATGAGGAATTCCATCGACAGATAGAAAACGCGCTTGGGATTCTCCAGGTCATACGTGCGCACGGTCTGGACCCAGCGGCGGGCCAGGGCGTCACGCACCGATCGGGCGGCCGCGTCAAATCTCTGCTCTGTGCTGGCGGTCCTGGGGTCAATGGCATCGTCAAACACGAGGTGCTGCTCGAACAGCCCGGTCACGTCCGGGGCCAACCGCACGGGCCCGTGGCCGTAATTTTCCAGAACCTCGGCACCCGCGCTGATACCGGTTTTCATTCTTTGCTCCTTCTGCAGACATTAACCGGCCTCGCATCGCCGCCCTGACTACATTCGGCTCGAGGCGATGGCGGTAACAAACGCGCGAGTGTTTCCAGAGCATGCCGACCGGTCATTCGATCGGATACGACGACGGATCGACCGGGTCGTGCGGTCCACTTGGTCACAGCCGGATGCCGCGGCCGGAATCGGGCAGGCTGATGCGCGCATGTCGTCGAAGCCGGCGTAATGGTCCGTGCGGTGTTATTCATGTCTGGCTTCTCGCCGAGGTTGGTATGAGGTATCGTCAGCACCCGTTGTAAAGGTCCCGCACCGCCTCTGGACGGCGATGTCGGACTGGCACCTGTCGAGACATCGACCGAGCCGTTGCTTGGAGGTGGCCACGATGACCGAATGGTCGGTTCGGCTTCAGGAGTTTGTGGACAGCATTGCGGCGAGCGTCGCGGTGGTCGCGGCTGATCAGTCCCGCCAACTCATCGTGCCGGCATGTAACAGAAACTTCTTCGAGATGACGGGCGGGCGGCCGTTAGGTTCGCACGAATTTCCCATAGAGTTCGACGCGCTGGTCCCAAGTTACGCTCGGCGTGAGTTTCGTGACAAGTTACACGAGTGCTTCAATTCCGGCATCGCTCAGGAATTCGAACAGGCGTATGATCTCAAGGATGGAACCCATTGGTGGCGCCTGTCGTTGAAGCCGTTCCGGCATACCGAAGGCGGCGACGCGGTGCTCGAGATCCTCATTACCGGCCTCGACATCACGCCAAAGATGGAACTGACGCATCAGCTGCAGGTCAGCACGTCCCGGTTTCGATCGGTTGTCGATGCCGCCTATGACGCGATCATCACCATCGACCAGGAACATAATGTCACCTTGTTCAATCGCGCCGCAGAGAATCTGTTCGGCTACGATGCGTCCGAGATGATCGGTCAGCCGCTTCTGCGGCTCATTCCGGAGCCATATCGCAGTAGGCACGACGGCTACGTGCACCAGTTTGCCCGATCGCCGGTCAAGTCGCGGCAGATGAACGAACGGATCCGCATCCACGGTCTGCACCACGACGGCTCGTTGGTGCCGGTGGAAATTGCGATCTCCAAGATCAACGTGGATGGGCTCCTGGAATTTACCGCCATTATCAGGGACATCGCCGACCAGGTCCGCCTGATGGACCTCCTGCAGAAACAGGCCGTGACCGACCAATTGACCGGTCTGCCGAACCGCAGGGAATTTCTCGAGGTCACGGATAATTGCCTCGGATCAAGCGAGGACCTGTCGGTCCTGATGCTTGATATCGACCATTTCAAGGTTGTGAACGATACCTACGGGCACGATGCCGGCGACGAGGTCCTGAGCGTCCTGGCTAAGATAGGGACTGCCGTCACCAGTAAGGTGGGCGTGTTCGCCCGTTGGGGTGGCGAGGAGTTTGTGGTCGCGTTGCCGAATACCAGGCTTGATCAGGCACGCGCGATCGCGGAGCAACTGAGACTGACCATCGCCAATCAGGACTTCAAACATGATTGGCACACCGGCAAGCCGATCCCCTTTACCGTGAGCATCGGCGTGGCGACACGGACGGCTGGCGAAGCCGACACGGCTACGATCTTAAAGCGTGCGGACGAAGCCTTGTACAAGGCTAAGGAAGGTGGTCGGAACCGCGTCATGAGCTGACCTGCCGTTCCCCGTTCCGGGGCGCTGTCGCGCCGGCACCGCCGATCAAGCGCCCGCTGGCCCCTCGCCGGCATACCCGGCTTGCCGCTCCGCTGATGCCCGGACCCAGCTCTCAAATCGCCGCGCATCGAGCGGCGGCGAGAGCGCGTTCCCTTGACCGATGTCGCAGCCATGCTCGCGCAGCCAATCCTGCTGCGCCGCATTCTCGATGCCTTCCGCCACCACCAGACGTCCCAGTTCGTGCGCAAGGTTGATCGTCGAGCGCACGATCGCCTGGTCCTCCCGGTTACTCGCCAGCTGGGCGACAAAGAATTGGTCGATCTTCACATGGCTCGCCGGAATGTATTTCAGCAACGACAGCGTGCTGTAGCCGACCCCGTAATCGTCGATCTCGATCGCCACGCCCAGCTTGCGCACTTCATTCAACCGCTGTCCGATCCGCACCGGATCCCGCATCAGCGCGCTTTCCGTCACCTCGATGCTGATCCACTCCGGGCGAACCCCGTGACGCGCCAGCGACCGCGTCACCCGCCGCACGAAATGCTCGTCCTCCAGGTCCACCACCGAGATGTTGATCGACACCGGCACCTCGATCCCGACCGCCCGCAGGCGGGCAATCTCCGGCAGTGCCACCGCCAGTTCCCAATCGGTCAGCGCATGCACCAGCGTCGTCTGCTCGATCAGCGGGATCGCCTCGCCCGGCGTGATCTCGCCCAGCGTCGGATGCGTCCAGCGCAGCAGCGCCTCAGCGCCGACACAGCGGCCGCTCCTGAGGTCGGTCTTCGGTTGGTAGACCAGATGCAGTTGTCGCTCATCGACCAGTGCCGGACCGATGTCGCGCAGCAATAGAGACGCACGCCGCGATGCCAGGTCGAACGCCGGGCTATAGGCACACCAGCGTTTTTCCCGGCTCAGCGCCTCCTGCGCCCCACTCAGGGCGGCGCGCAGCAGTTCCGCCGCATCGGCGCCATCCCGCGGATGGCACGCGACGCCGATCCCGACCGTGCTCGCGAACGGAATATCCCGCCCGCCGCCCGGTTGACGCATCTGCTCGTCCAACCCGTCGACGACCTGCTGCATCTGGCCCGATGAACCGGCATCAAACAGGCAGCCAAACCGTGCGCTCGAGAGGTGGTACAGCTCGCCCGGCGCCGGCAGCCGCTCGCTGATCCGGGCCGCGAACGCGGCTTCGATCGAATCCGCCTCGCTCTGGCCGAGCGTCCGTACCAGCTCGGCGTACTGGCTCGGCGTCGCCGCGTTGATGGCGACAACCGCGATCTCCGGCCCTGCGGCGGCGCGCGCCGCGATCGCGGCGTCGATCGCCCTGAGAAACCGGGTCCGGTTCGGCAGCCGGCTCATACCATGGTGCCCCCCGAGCGGCTGCGCCGCTTCGACCAGCGCCATGGTGAGTGCGGCAAGATCACGCAGCGCCTGCCTCTCTTGTGGCGCCAGTCCGCCCCGCGGCGTGCGATCCATGACGGCGAGCGAGCCAACCGCCAATCCCGCGCTCGTCCGCAGAGGAATTCCCGCATAAAACCGCACATGCGGTGGGTTGACGAC
>JASHQG010000425.1 GCA_030037665.1 Acetobacteraceae bacterium | reverse complement strand
CGTGGAGAGCGGGCTTGCCGATCCGACGGACCACCGTCTCTTCAGGGGGTATCATGGAGTTCTGGACAGCACCACAGATGGCGTCGATCCACAAAATGCTCAACCCGCGCTCGATCGCGATCGTGGGTGCAACGCCACGGATGCAGTATGGCGGGCGGTTTCTGGCTGCGGCGCTCAAGGCCAAAGACCGGGTGCGGGTTTACGCCGTGAACCCGCGCTATGACGAAATCATGGGGGTGGGCTCGTACCCGAGTGTGACAGACCTACCCGAGGCCCCCGACGTTGTTGGCATCGTGGTGCCCTACGACCGAGTGCTTGATGTGCTCCAGGAGAGCCACAGCAAGGGCGCAGGGTCGGCGATCGTGATCTCGGCGGGCTTTGCCGAGCGCAGCGTCGACGAGCGGCGTGATCTCCAGGCGGAGCTGGGTGCCTTTGCCCGCGCGTCAGGCATGCGTATCAGCGGGCCAAATTGCCTGGGGCTCGCGAACGTCAAGCACGACATCTGGGCCTCCTCTTCCTCGCGCGGGGCGTCTGGTCTGACCGGGCCAATTGGCCTGGTGTGCCAAAGTGGCGCGACGGCGTTCGGACCGTTCCTGGTGCGGGCGGTGGAGAGCGGCATCGGGTTTAGCTATATCATCTCGACCGGGAACGAGGCGGATCTCGACTTCGCGGATTTCGCCCGTTATCTGCTGGATGATCCGGATACGCGGGTCATCGCTGGATTTGTCGAAGGCTTCAAAGAGGCCGATAAGTTTCTCGACGTGGCAAGGCTCGCTGCGGAGCGCGGCAAGCCGATCGTCCTCATCAAGATCGGGCGCTCGGAACTGGGAGCGAGGGCCGCACGCTCACATACCGCGGCACTGACCGGCGCGGATGCCCGGTACGATGCGATCTTTGCCCAGTACGGGGTGATCCGGGTCCAGGATTACGACGAACTCCTGGAGGTCGCGCACCTCCTGGCCCACACGCCCAAGCCCGGTGTGCCGGGCATCGCGGTGGTATCCCACTCGGGTGGCATCAGCTCACTCACCGCCGACATGTGCGGTCAGGCCGGCCTCGATCTGCCACTGCTCAGCGAAGCGGCGCGCGATGGGATCAACGGGATCCTGAAGGACTTCGGATGGGCTGCGAATCCTGCCGATGTGACAGGTTTTGCAAACAGCGAGTCGTTCCCGCAAATCATGGAATATATGGTCAACGACCCGCGGATGGGGACGCTTGTCGTGGCCAGCAGCGGGGCGGATTCCCAAGCCCAGCAGGTCATCAGCCAGCGTGATCGGACCGACAAGGGTGTCGTGTTCCTGTGGACAGGAAGCCGGGACGCCAAGGCTGGCCTGGCACAGCTCAAGAGCGCCCGGATACCGATCTTCTACACGCCGGACAAGTTGGCCCGAGGCCTGCAGAGCCGCCTCGCGTATCATACCTGGCGCGAGCGTCGCGTCGCCGATGGCTTTGCAACGGCCCCGTCCCGGACGGCGCCGCAGGATGAGGCTATCGCTCAGGCTCTTCGCTTAGGGTATTCGACACTCTCGGAGTCCGAGAGCAAGCAACTGTTGGCAGCCTGGGGCGTGGAGAGTGCGCGCGAGCGCCGGGCAGCGTCCGCGGAGGCCGCCATTGAGGCCGCAGAGCAGCTCGGGTTTCCGGTTGCTCTCAAGGTTGATTCTCCGGACATCCTTCACAAGACAGAGGCCGGGGTGGTTCGGCTGAACCTGGGTGACGCGGCCGCGGTGCGAATGGCCTACGCAGAGATCCTGGGCAATGCCAAGGCCCGTGCGCCACAGGCTCGGATCAACGGCGTCTCGGTGCAGGAGATGGTCGGAGACGGGGTAGAAGTCATCATTGGCGTGTCCTCAGACCCGCAACTCGGCCCGGTGCTCCTGTTCGGTAGTGGCGGCGTGATGGTCGAAGTCTACAACGATGTGGCGCTGCGACGTTGCCCCATCACGCACTCGGAAGCACAGGCGATGATCGCAGAGGTCAAAGGAGCCCGGTTGCTTCAGGGCTTTCGCGGGCGACCGGCGGCGGACCTTGAGGCGCTCAAGCATACCCTCGTGCAGATATCGTACCTCGGCACGCACATGCAGGGACGGCTGGCGGAGTTGGACATCAATCCGCTGATAGTGCTGCCGTCAGGTCGAGGCGTGAAGGCACTGGACGCCCTCGTCGTGCTGCGCGGCACCTAGCACCGCGCCGTCGCGATCACGCGCAACTCTTTTTTAGCGCCGAGATGACGTGCGATCCCTGGCACGACGTCCCGGCGCTCGGTTGCAAGCCCGGAGCGATCCGGAACGTCGCGTCATTGTGCCATACTGTCTGCCCGCGCCTGTATACAGGACATTGTTGCGCGGCACCTTGAGGTCGCCGAGCACGCCGCGATCTCCACTGTCACCCCCGTCAGGTCGGGTATTTGCCGAACATAATCCAGCCGCCACTGCTCGGCGTGGTGAATGCGCCGAGCGCAGTCTCCGCGCGAACCCTGACCTGCCGTGCGCCAGCCGTGCCGCGAAGCTGCTCTATGCAGTCGGTGTACATGGCCGTACGCGTGCGCCCGTTCCCCAAATTGCCACCGCTCGAGCAGAACGGGTGCGGTCCTTCGACCCTGATATCGTTCGCATAGAACGCGAAGGCGCCGCCGCGTTTGACGCCGTGCCACTGGAAGGCCTCCAGGAAGAACTGCGCCATGGGTGCATAGCCGTCGTACGGATTGAATATATCGACATCGTTGGCGCCGAGCCCGGCACCCTCGTACATTCTTCTGGCGGCGCGGTCGGTCCACTCCTCGATCTCGTCCAGATCGGCCTGTGTGGTGCGCTGCCTGAAATTGTGCTGTGAGTGGTTGAGCACATAGACCGGTGACTGCCGCATGTCGCGGGCGCGCTCGGCCGTCGTGAAGAGATACGCCGCGGACGCATTGACCGGCCGGTCGCAGTCCCAGAGTCTGAGCGGGTTCAGGATATAGCGCGAAGTGACGTACTCCTCGACAGTGAGCTGCGCTACTTCGTGGGTCGCATTGTAGCCCCAGGGCGTGAGCAGCCCGTTACGGTGCTGGTTGACGACGAAGGGTGCGAGGTCGTCGTGCTG
>JASHQG010000424.1 GCA_030037665.1 Acetobacteraceae bacterium | reverse complement strand
GCTACGGCTCGCACCAGGCCGATATTGCGATTGCCGCCCGCGGGACACCATTCGGAAGTCCGCGGAACTTCGAACAGACGCTGACCGTTGGGCAACTGCCAAGGGTCACCCGCTCGCGCATTTGGCAACATCAATTCTGAACAGGGGAATCAGCACAAGGGCGAATGCCGTGAAGCCCGCGGACACGATAACCAACGGTGCGAGTTCGGCGTGGAACACGTGATCATAGAGAAACGCGCCGATCGTGTCCGACAGCGGAGTCGCAAGATTCATCACCGACATCAGAGCGGCAAAGGTGAATCCCTCCGCGCGCGGCGGACAATGTTCGGCCGCGAGGCTCAGGGTGGCGATGTTGGCAATCATCCCCGCCGCGCCGGTAAGGAAATAGACCACAACGGCGCTGACCGGATCGACCATGCCGAGAAAAGTCAGCGTGCTGAGCGTACCAAGTACGATGGACAGTCGCAGTAACGGCAGCGTTTCCATGCGCGCGAGAAACCAGCGATAGGCAAGCCCGCCGGCGACCCAGCCGACGGCACTGACGGCGGACAACAAACCAATGAAATCCTGAGAAAATTTCAGGTGATCCGTCATGTTATAGTAGAGCGGAGTGCCAAATCCCGGGCTGAAATAATAGCAGAACAGAAAGCCAGCAATCAGCCAGAGTGTGCGGTTGCGGAACGTGCCAAGGAAGCTGGCGAGGCGACCCCTCAACTCCGAGAGATCGATACCGGTACGCGGTTCGTCGATCAGATGCAGGCAGACCAACACCATCAGGGGTGCCACGGCCGCGATGCCCGCGGCGGCGTGCAATGCGCCAGGAGAGGAGAGCCAGACGATCAGCCAGCCGCCGAGCAGTGATGTTGCGGCAACGGCGCCGTTGAACCACAACCATTGCTGATTGACGAAGGCGGCGCTGGCATTGTGACGCTGGCCATTCTCGACCAGCAGTGCGCCGCAGAGCGTGCTGGATATTGCCATGGCGATGGAGGTCAGAGTGAGTGCGAAAATCAGCACACCGGGCGCGACGAGCTGCGTGACCCAGACGAATGCAGTGATCGCAGCGGTGTTCGAGAGCAGCAGATAGCTCCGCCGACGGTAGCCGAACAGTGGGACAAAGTCGGAAATTGCACCGTAGAGCGGTTTGATTATCCACGGCACGTCAAGCACGGAGAGGGAGGCCGCGACCTGCAATGGCGTCCAGCCGTAGACCTCCTTCAGGAAGTGCGTGAGCGGCTGCCAGACGATGCCGACCTTGGCCTGGCCGATCCCCTCCACGGTATAGACAACGGCGAAGAACAGCATCAGCCGGCGGACGCTGTTCGATTCGGGCGCGGAGAGCATGTGGCGCATTGTGCGGGCGAAGGGCGTTGCGCTCAACCGGGGGACGCCCGCCGCCATGGTGATAATTCTCTCGTTGCGGGGATCGCAGCGACGAAGCAATCTTGCGATGGCGATTGCTGCGGCCGTACGGCCCGGCAATGACGGAAGGGAACAGAATGGCCTGGCGCATTGGCATCGACATCGGCGGCACCTTCACCGATGTGGCTCTGGTGGAGGAGGAAACCGGCCGCATCGCGATCGCCAAGGTTCCGACCACACCGCACGATTTCGGTGCGGGCGTGCTCGACGGGATCCGGCAGGGGCTGGACCGTCATTGTATCGATTCTGCGACCGTGTCGCTGCTATCGCATGCCACGACGGTGGTGACCAATGCGCTATTGGAGAAGAAGGGTGCGCGCTCTGCGTTCGTCGCCACGCGCGGCTTTCGCGACATCCTCGAACTGCGCCGTTCCTCCCGCCCCGACCTCTACGACCTGTTTCAGGAGGCGCCAGCCGTATTAGTGCCGCGGCGGCATCGGTTCGAGATCACCGAACGGATCGACGCACAGGGCGCGGTGGTGACCCCGCTCGCAGAGGACGAACTGCCGGCCCTGATCGACGCCATCCGTGAGGCCGATGTCCAGACGGTCGCCGTATCGTTCCTGTTTTCTTTCCTGAATGACACGCATGAACGCCGTGTCGGCGCCGCATTGCGCGAGGCGCTTCCCGGGATTCCGGTCTTCCTGTCGAGCGAGATCCTGCCGGAAATCCGCGAATTCGAGCGCGCCAGCACCACCGCGGTGTGCGCCTATGTCGGGCCGCTGCTCGCGTCCTATCTCGACCGGTTGCAGCGCGCGGCAGCGGAACTCGGATTGCCGGCGCTGCACGTCATGGGCTCCGCAGGCGGTGTGTTCGACATTCCCGAGGCGCTGCGCATGCCTGCGGCCGTGGTCGAGTCCGGGCCAGCTGCCGGCGTAATCGCTGCGTCGTTGGCGGGAAGGCAGCTCGAACGGCCAAACCTGATCTCGTTTGACATGGGAGGCACCACGGCGAAGGCAAGCGTCATTGTCGCTAACGAGATCGCCGTCACCGCCGAATATGAAGTCGGCGGTGCGGCCAATGCGAAGCGCTGGATGCACGGTACCGGCCATCCGATCCGCGTGCCAGTGATCGACCTTGCGGAAGTCAGCGCTGGCGGCGGCTCGATCGCCTGGATCGATCCGGGTGGCGCGCTGAAGGTCGGACCGCACAGCGCGGGTGCGGATCCAGGCCCTGCGGCCTACGGTGGCGGTGGCGTCCGGCCGACGGTGACGGATGCCGACGTGGTGCTGGGGTATCTCGACCGCGATGCGTTGCTCGGCGGCGGACTGCCAATCGACCTCGCCGCGGCAGAGCATGCGATTGATGAACATGTAGCGCGCTTGCTCGGACTTTCAGTGCCGGATGCTGCGGCGCGCATCGTCGAGGTCGTGAACGCCAACATGGCGCAAGCGCTCCGTATCGTGTCGGTGGAACGCGGCCACGATCCGCAGGAATTCAGCCTGGTCGCATTCGGCGGGGCGGGACCGGTGCACGCAGTGGCCCTGGCCGAGGAACTGCAGATTCCGGAAGTGATCATCCCCCCTGCACCTGGTGCGTTTTCCGCACTCGGGCTGGTGGCGAGCGATCTGCGGCGAGATTATTCGCGTACGCTGTATGCCGATCCAGCACGCGTTGATCCGGCGCGCGTGGCTGACGTGATTGCGGCCATGGAGGCGAGCGCGGCGGCGATGCTGGATGCCGCGCGCGTGCCGGCGGAGCGTCGTGCGCTGATCCGCCAGGCTGATGTCCGTTATCGGCGCCAAGCCTACGAACTGACGGTGCCGTTGGCGGAGGGGCGGATCGATCGTGCGGCGCTCGACGCGCTGATCGAGGCGTTCCACGGCAAGCATGTGCAAACCTACGGACATGCCAATCGCGCGGAAGCGGTGCAGTTGGTGAATTTGCGTCTGACGGCTGTCGGACGGCTGCCTGCGCTGACCCTGGCCCAGCGGGGTGATGCGACGGGTGCGCGCGTGCGGGAGCGTAGCGTGTGGTTTTCCGGGCCGGGCTCGGTCGCGACGCCTGTGCACTGGCGGGACGGGCTGGCGCCGGGCTCGATGATTGCCGGTCCGGCGGTGATCGAGGCGCTCGACTCGACGACCGTCGTTCCACAGGGCTGGCACGCGCGGATCGATGATCTGGGCTACATCCGTATAGTACGGAGACGAGCATGATGGGGCGAACAGACCGGCTAGCACCCGTCGCGGCACGACCTGAGCTGCCCAGCCACCGCGGGTCTCTGCGACCAACCCGGCATTTTGCGGCATCAGGCCCGGTGCACGAGTGGTCCAACCGATCACGGCCATGACGGGGACCAAGAGCATGCGTACCGATCCAGCCCGTTTCGAAGTTGTGAAGAACGCGCTCTATGCCGCGGCCGAAGAAATGAAGATCGTCCTCGCCAAGACAGCGTACTCGCCACTACTCAAGGTCGCCGGCGATTACTCGTGTGGCATCTTCGACATTCACGGCAACATGGTTGCGCAGGGTCCCGATCTGCCGATCCATCTCGGCTCCATGCCCGACGCTGTGCGCGCCATTGTTCAGGCATTCCCCGATGTCGCACCGGGCGATGTGTTCATCCACAACGATCCATATCACGGCGGCTCGCATCTGCCCGATGTCAACGTCGTCGCGCCCGCATTCCACGAGGGGCGGTTGCTCGGCTTCGGCTGCGTGCGCGCGCACTGGCCGGATATCGGCAGTGCGACGCCGGGCAGCTATGGCGCGGTGACGGAAATCTACGGTGAGGGACTGCGGCTTCCGCCGATCCGCCTGTATCGTGACGGCAAGCCAGATGCCGCGATCGAAGCGATCATTTTTGCCAATGTCCGCACACCGACCGAACGGCTTGGCGACCTGCGCGCCCAGGTCGCGGCGAACTGGCGGGCCGCACAGCGGCTGTCGGCGCTCGCGGCAAAATACGGCACGGAGACGCTGCTGCAGATCATGCAGGAGGTATTGGATTATTCGGACGCCATGATGCGCGCCGCGCTTTCGGCACTGCCGGACGGCGACGCGGAATTCGCTGATATCTTTGACGGCGATGGCGTGATCGCCGAGGGGGAGACCGAGGATACCACGTTCGCCGTCCAGCTCCGCATTACCAAGCGTGGCGATTCGATCATCGCTGATTTCACCGGCTCCGATCCGGCCGTTGCCGGGCCGATGAATGCGCCGCTGACGGTGACTGCATCCGGCGTGTACTGCGCATTGAAAATGATCGCTGATCCCAAAAACCTTATCCCGCCGAACTCCGGCTGCTGGCGCCCGGTGTCGATCACCGCACCACCCGGCTGCGTGGCGAACGCCCGACACCCTTCGCCGGTCGTCTACGCCAACCACGAAATGTCGCACCGCATAGCCGACATGGTGATGGCGGCGATGTTCCGCATCACACCGCGCACGGTGATGGCGGCGTCGCAGGGCACCTCGGCCGTGATAACCTTCGGCGGCACCGACTACCGGAGCGACGAGCGGTATGTCAGCTACGAATCGGTTAAAGGCGGGTTCGGCGCGCGGCCGACCAAGGACGGCATCAACGCGGTTGCCTCCACTGTGTCCAACATGTCGAACACGCCGATCGAAATCATCGAAATGAGTTTCCCGCTGCGGGTCGAGGAATACAGCCTGATTCCCGACAGCGGCGGGGCTGGCAGATTCCGTGGCGGCCTCGGCGTCCGCCGCGCCTGGCGGGTACTGCAGCGCGATTCGCATGCCTCGGTGTGCTGCGAGCGCACGGTGATGCCGCCGTTCGGTCTCGATGGCGGCGAGGCTGGTGGACCGGCAAGGATCTCTCTCGTGCCGCCGCGGGGAAACCCACGCAGGCTCAACAGTAAAGGGGGTTTCCAGGCGCCTGCGGGGTCGCTGGTTGTCGTGGACGCGCCAGGGTCGGGCGGCTACGGCCCGCCTTCCGCACGCGACCGCACCGCTCTTTCCGAGGACCTGCTCGACGGCTACGTTACGCCGGCCGGAGTGAGGCGAGATTACGGTTTCGATCCGGCCTGACCAAACCCAACACAAGGGAAAACGCCATGTCCGAATCGCTGCCTCTCATTGCGCAGAAAGGCTCCTTCAAGATGGATGTCGAAGCCGGCAAGTCGTACTGGTGGTGCGCTTGCGGCAAGAGCGGCACGCAGCCGTTCTGCGACGGCTCACACAAGGGCACCGGCTTCTCGCCGATGGAGTTCAAGGCAACGGAATCGGGCTCCGTCAGTTTCTGCGGCTGCAAGCGCAGTGGCAACAAGCCGCGCTGCGACGGGACGCATCGCTCGCTGATGTGAGTTGTAATGTCATTGCGAGGCACGCAATGCCGAAGCAGTCTCCATCGGGAATTGCTTTGTCGTTGCGCTGCTCGCACGGATCTAAGGAGGACGCCATGGCCAACGACCTCATTTCCTGTGACGACCACATGGATCTCGGGCAGTTGCCCGCCGACCTCTGGACGACACGCCTGCCGGCGGAATTTCGCGACCGCGCACCGCATGTCGAAGAGCGCGACGGTCAGGCAGTCTGGGTCTGCGACGGCAAGGTATGGGGCCGTTGGGATGGCAAGGCCCCCGCCACGGGAAATGCACGGCCGGTCAAGCCAATCTACAATGCGCTCGATCGGGCCGGCATCCACGACAACAGCGCACGGCGGCCGGCGAATGCGGAACTGCGCCTGGCTGACATGGATCGTGATGGCGTGCAGACGCAACTGATTTTCGGCCCGATCTTCCAGATTTCGACCGACGATCCGATGTTGCGTGCGGCATGTTACCGCGTGTTCAACGACTGGCTGCTGGAGTTCTGCAGCGTTGCTCGGACCAGGCTGATCGGCGTGCCGATGCTACCCGAGAATCCGCAGGGCGCGGTGGCAGAAATGAAACGCCTGGCAGCGAAGGGTGACGTGCGGCAGGTCAATCTCATGATCGCCAACGTTAATCCGAAGCTGGACGATCCGGCATGGGAACCGCTGTGGAACGAGCTCGAGTCCACCGGCATTGTCCTTGCGTGGCACATCACGGTGTTCGTCGGCAAACCCGGTGATCGCACAGCCGGTAAGGCCGCCAGCGTGTTCGAGAACACCAAGTTCTTCCTGGGCAATTTCCTCGAGCCGTTTGTGGACTTATTCGCCTGGGGCATCCTCGAGCGGCATCCGAAGCTACGCATCGTCATGGCCGAGGCGGGCACTGGCTGGCTGCCCTGGTTGATGCAGGAGCTGGATTACCGGCACTGGCGGTTGTGGGAGGCGAAGGAGTTCTGGGCAGAGAAGGGGGGCAAGGCGCTGGTGAGCAAGCCAAGTGAATTGTTCCGCCGCCAAATCTACGCGACGTTCCAGGAAGATTATGTCGCGCTGTCGCTGCTGCCGTTTTTTGGTGAGGGTCACCTGCTGTGGGCTTCGGATTATCCCCATCCGGACAGCGTTTGGCCGCACTCACACGATGCGATCGAGCGGCAGATGCGTTCGCTTACGCCGCAAATGCGTCGTGCGCTGACCCATGACAACGCCGCGGCACTGTACGGTCTGGCGTGAGGCGCGGATCTCATTTCACTCGCGGGAGGGGGGACGGGTTGGTAAGTCGCGCCCCTCACCCGGTCTTGGCGCGCGTCGCGGCCCAAGCCTCCCAAGGATAGGGGGGAGCAGTGGAGGACCCACATGAAAATCGATGACGTGTCGCTGACCATCTTCACCTGGGACAACATCCCGGCGACCAACTACCACACGGGCACCGCCACGGCCGGGGACAGCAATCTCGGACTGCTGCGCATCCACGTCGACAGCGGGCTCGAAGGCCATGCGTTCCTTGGTTCGGCGACCAATCCCGCCTCGATGGATGGGCCGCAATTGATCCGCTCCCTGAAGCCCATGCTGATGGGGGTCAATCCGCTAGAGCGCGAACGCGTTCATGCCGGCATGCGGTTGATCAACCGAACGGTCAGCTATCGCACCATCGGCGCGGTGGATACGGCGCTCTGGGACCTTGCTGGTAAAATAGCCGGATTGCCGGTGCACGCGTTGATGGGGACCTACCGCACGTCGATCATGGCATATGCGAGTTCGCAAGTGCTGCCTAATATCGCCGCTTACGTCGACCAGGCGCAGACGTTCAAGGCGAACGGCTGGAAGGGTTACAAGATCCATCCACCCCGTGATCCGGATGCCGACATCAAGGTGTGCGAGGCCGTGCGCAAGGCGGTGGGCGACGATTACCGCCTGATGCTCGATCCGACCTGGGCGTACACCTACACCGATGCGCTGCGTGTCGGCTGTGCAATCGAGGAAATGGGGTTCTACTGGTACGAAGATCCGCTGTCGGACGAGGATATCTACAATTACGTAAAGCTGCGTGAGAAGCTGGACGTTCCGATCATTGCGACCGAATTTCCTGCCGGCGGCCTGGATACGTATCCGATCTGGATCACGGAAAAAGCCACCGACTATCTGCGCGGCGACATTCCGAACAAGGGCGGCCTGACGACGATGCTGAAGACTGCGCACCTCGCCGAGGCGTTTGGGCTGCGTTACGAAGTGCACCATTCTGGCAATTCGCTGAACAATCTCGCGAATCTGCATCTGTGCATGGCGCTGCGCAACACGACGATGTTTGAAGTGCTGCTGCCTGACGGGGCGCATAAGTACGGCATGATGAAGGAACTGGAGATCGACAAGGACGGGCTGATGCACGCGCCAATGGCACCCGGCGTGGGCGGGGAGATCGACTTTGACATGATCGAAGGGAAGACCGAGGCGGTGCTCCGGTAAGTGGCGCCGCCGCTCCATCGGCATGGAACAGAGAAAGGGGCGGACCCTCGCGGATCCGCCCCTTCCATTTTGGCCGATGGAGGGCCGGGTCCGGCCGTCGTAGCGCCGGCCGGTACCCGCAACCCCGGACTTCCGAGACTCAGAAGTCCATATCGCCCATGCCGCCGGGCGGCATCGCCGGCGCAGCCTTCTTTTCCGGCTTCTCGGCCACCATCGCTTCGGTGGTGATCAGCAGGCCGGCCACAGACGCCGCATCCTGCAACGCCGTGCGCACCACCTTGGTCGGGTCGATGATCCCGGACCTCACCAGATCCTTGAACTCGCCCGTCTGCGCGTCGAAGCCCCAGTTGTACTCGTCCTTGTCCAGCACTTTGCCGGCGATCACCGCACCGTCCTCGCCCGCATTCTCGGCAATCTGACGCAGCGGCGTCTGGATCGCCTTGCGGACGATCTCGACGCCGAAGCGCTGATCGTCGTTGTCCGCCCGGAGCTTGGACAGGGTTACCGATGCGCGTGCGAGAGCGACGCCGCCGCCGGGGACGATGCCTTCCTCAACCGCCGCACGGGTCGCGTGCAGGCTGTCGTCCACACGATCCTTGCGCTCCTTGACTTCGACTTCGGTCGATCCGCCAACCCGGATCACCGCCACGCCGCCGGCCAGCTTGGCCAGCCGCTCCTGCAGCTTCTCGCGGTCGTAGTCCGAGGTGGTCTCCTCAATCTGCGCGCGGATCTGATTGCAGCGGCCCTTGATGTCGTCCTTCTTGCC
Source organism: Acetobacteraceae bacterium (assembly GCA_030037665.1). Taxonomy (GTDB): domain Bacteria; phylum Pseudomonadota; class Alphaproteobacteria; order Acetobacterales; family Acetobacteraceae; genus JASHVB01. The sequence goes on along the minus strand of JASHQG010000424.1, from coordinate 4,528 downwards.
GCCGCCTTCAACGATCGTGGTGTTCTCCTTCTCGATCAGCACCCGCTTCGCCTTGCCGAGCATGTTCAGCGTGACGTTCTCGAGCTTGATGCCGAGATCCTCGCTGATCACCTGGCCGCCGGTGAGGATCGCGATGTCCTCGAGCATGGCCTTGCGGCGATCGCCGAAGCCGGGCGCCTTCACCGCCGCGACCTTCAAGCCGCCGCGCAGCTTGTTGACGACCAGGGTGGCCAGCGCCTCGCCTTCCACGTCCTCGGCGACGATCACCAGTGGACGGCCGGACTGCACCACGCTCTCCAGCAGCGGCAGCATCGGCTGCAGACCGCTCAGCTTCTTCTCGTGGATCAGCACATAGGGCTGGTCCATCTCGGCGATCATCTTCTCGGCGTTGGTGATGAAGTACGGTGAGACATAGCCGCGGTCGAACTGCATGCCCTCGACGACGTCGAGTTCGGTCTGGATGCCCTTGGCTTCCTCGACCGTGATGACGCCCTCGTTGCCGACCTTCTGCATCGCCTCGGAGATCATCTTGCCGATCTCGTGCTCGCCATTGGCGGCGACGGCGCCGACCTGGGCGGTCTCAGCGGGCGTGGTGATTTTTCTGGTCCGCTTCTTCAGCTCGTCGACGACGGTGTCGACAGCACGGTCGATGCCGCGCCTCAGGTCCATCGGGTTCATCCCGGCGGCGACCGCCTTGGAACCCTCGCGTACGATCGCCTGCGCCAAAACCGTCGCGGTCGTGGTGCCGTCGCCGGCGATTTCACTGGTCTTGCTGGCGACCTCGCGCACCATCTGCGCGCCCATGTTCTCGAACTTGTCGCTCAGCTCGATTTCCTTGGCGACGGTGACGCCGTCCTTGGTGATGCGCGGGGCACCGAAGCTCTTGTCGAGCACGACGTTACGGCCCTTCGGACCCAGCGTGACCTTCACCGCGTCAGCGAGAATGTCGACGCCACGCAGCATGCGGGCGCGGGCATCACCGGCAAAGCGGACATCTTTCGCAGCCATTACGGGGCACTCCTTTGTTCGTGGCAGTAAATGTGATTGGAGACGCGCTACGACTAGGCGGCTTTTCTCTTCGCGGCGCCGCCTTCAATGATGCCCATGACGTCGGACTCCTTCATGATCAGGAGTTCCTCACCGTCGAGCTTCACTTCGGTGCCGGACCACTTGCCGAACAGAATGCGGTCGCCGGCCTTTACATCGAGCGGCACCAGTTTGCCCTGTTCGTCGCGGGCGCCCGGGCCGGCCGCGATCACTTCGCCCTCCATCGGTTTCTCTTTGGCAGTATCCGGAATGATGATGCCGCCCGAGGTCTTCTCCTCGGCTTCGAGACGGCGGACCACGACCCGGTCGTGCAAGGGACGGAATTTCATGAGGTGCGCCTCCTGAGTGATGTCAGACAAGGGGTTGTGCGCGGCGGCCACAAGCGCCGCGACGCCAGTGGACCCCAGGGACAGACATTAGCACTCTGGCCCGGTGAGTGCCAACGCTGCTTTGCCCCGGCCTGTCGAAGTGCGTCTTCACAGAATGGACATCGCCGCATCTTCACAGGTCCCCAAGCCGTCATGCGGGCCGTCCGCTCAAGCCGACGCTTTTCCGTGGGGCTGATCAACGAAAGGCCGGACTTCGCCCCGGGGACGCCATGACAGGGGGCCCCCTGGCAATGGCAGTCCCCACGCCGGACCCGCCGGCCGCGCCGATGCCGTCGCTCGGTCGCAAATCGTTTCGCTTCACCGAGTGCCCCAATGGGGCGCGGCAGGGACGGCCCGGTGCCGTCGCATGCGCCGCGGGGGCGCGGCCCGCTTTTCCTCTGCCAGCTCGCGGAGATCCTATATAACTGCGGTACTCGGCACGCTCGATCGACACCAAAGCCGGACGTCGGCGCAGAAGTGCGTCAACTCTGGCGCTCGACGGTCGAGTTGCACGTCGAGGCCGGCGCGGTGATCAGCGCGAGCGGTCAACCTGTGTCACGTCGCGCACCGCGCCACGGGCAGCGCTGGTGGTCAGCGCGGCATAGGCTCGCAAGGCCGGTGATACAAATCGCTCCCGCTGCGGCTGCCAGGCGTCCCGGCCGCGTGCCACCATGCGTGCCCGCCGCGCTGCCAGTTCTTCATCGGACAGCGCCACACCGAGCGAGCGGGCAGGGATGTTGATGTCGATCCGGTCGCCCTCCTCCAGAAGACCGATCGCGCCTCCTTCCGCGGCTTCCGGCGAGACGTGGCAAAGCGACAGGCCGGCACTGCCGCCCGAGAACCGTCCGTCGGTGATTAGCGCGCAGCTCTTCGCCAGGCCCTTCGATTTCAGGTAGCTCGTCGGATAAAGCATCTCCTGCATGCCCGGTCCGCCTCTCGGCCCTTCGTACCGGATCACCACGACATCCCCTGGCTTCACCTTGTCGCCGAGGATCGCGCTGACCGCGGCTTCCTGGCTCTCGAAGATGCGCGCCGGGCCGGAGAACACCAGCAAGTCCGGATCCACGCCGGCTGTCTTCACAATCGCGCCGTCCAGCGCGATGTTGCCGTAGCAGACGGCGAGGCCCCCGTCCTGGCTGAACGCATGCGCTTTGTCGCGGATCGTGCCGCGCGCCCGGTCGAGATCCAGCGCGTCATAGCGTTCCGACTGACTGAACGCCACAGTGGTGCGTACGCCGCCAGGCGCCGCGCGATAGAATGTAGAGGCGGTGTCGCCCGCCTCACGCCCGGTTGCGCGGATATCCCAGCGCGCCAGCGCGTCGCCCAGCGACGCCGTATGCACGGTTGACGCGTCGCGATGGATCAAACCAGCCCGATCGAGTTCGCCGAGGATTGCCATCACGCCGCCGGCCCGGTGCACGTCTTCCAGATGCACGTCCAGCTTCGACGGTGCGACCTTGCACAGGTTGGGCACCTGACGCGAAAGCCTGTCGATATCCGTCATGCTGAACGGCACCTCACCTTCCTGTGCCGCCGCCAGCAGATGCAACACCGTGTTGGTCGAGCCGCCCATGGCAATGTCCAGCGACATCGCGTTCTCGAACGCGCGGAGCGTCGCAATGCCACGCGGCAAAGCCGTGGGATCGTCCTGCTCGTACCACCGCCGCGCCAGATCGACGATCAGCCAGCCGGCTTCAACGAAGAGTTTGCGGCGGTCGGCATGCGTCGCGACGATGCTGCCGTTGCCGGGCAGTGCGAGGCCCAGTGCCTCGGTCAGGCAGTTCATCGAGTTTGCCGTGAACATGCCGGAGCATGAACCGCACGTCGGACAGGCGGAGCGTTCCATCACCTGGCTTTCGGCTTCCGTCACAGTCGGATCGGCCGCGGCGACCATGGCTGTGATCAGGTCGGCCCGCTCTGTCTTGCCGCCCTTCACGACCTTGCCGGCCTCCATCGGGCCACCCGATACAAACACGGCCGGGATGTTAAGGCGCATTGCTGCCATCAGCATGCCAGGCGTGATCTTGTCGCAGTTGCTGATGCAGACGAGCGCGTCGGCGCAGTGCGCGTTGACCATGTATTCGACGGAGTCCGCGATAAGCTCACGAGATGGCAGACTGTAGAGCATGCCGCCATGGCCCATGGCGATGCCGTCATCCACGGCGATCGTGTTGAATTCCTTCGCCACACCGCCGGCCGCCGCAATCTCACCGGCGACAAGCTGACCCAGGTCCTTCAGGTGCACGTGGCCGGGCACGAACTGCGTGAAACTATTCGCTACGGCAATGATCGGCTTTCCGAAATCGCCGTCTTGCATTCCTGTGGCGCGCCACAGGCTGCGCGCGCCGGCCATGTTGCGGCCATGGGTCGTGGTGCGGGAGCGGTATGCGGGCATGGCACGGTCCTGCCGATCCTGGGTTACCTGCCGTTTGGTAGCGCAGAGTGAGGGCGGAGGACAGCCCGAGGCAGCGGCCGATGCTCCAACGGCGGCGTTGTTGCCATGCCAGGCTGTCGTTTCGGCCCGGACGTAAGGTCAGCCCGGTGCCGCGCCTTCTGCGGTCCGCGGGCAGCGTGCCATGCTGGTGGCGGGAGCAGCGAATGCCACACGGCAGGTGCGAGGAGAGATGGCATGCCTCACGATCCCCAATGCGTATTCTGCCAGATCGTCGCCGATTCAGGGAAATGCGTGCTGCTCGCCGAAGATCCTGCGGCGATGGCATTCATGGACATTCATCCCGCCAATCCTGGCCATTGTCTGGTAATCCCGCGGGGCCATTGGCCAACAGTGTTCGACATTCCGCCGGATGCCTTCGCCGCGGTTGCGCGTCTGGTGGTGCGCGTTGCCGCTGGCGTTCAGCGGGCAATGGCCCCAACAGGCCTGAGCCTGGTGCAGGCCAATGGCCATGCCGCGAACCAGACGGTCGCGCATCTGCACGTCCATGTCCTCCCGCGACAGGATGACGACCGTCTGGCGCTGAACTGGCCACGCACAGCGATCGGCGATGCGGATCGCATTGCCGAGATCGCGGCGCGGATACGAGATCGCCTGCCGCCTGGCTGAGGCACGGTCCACGCGCTGCGATGGCCGCGTGATGGGACCTCGGTTCCAAGTG
>JASHQG010000423.1 GCA_030037665.1 Acetobacteraceae bacterium | reverse complement strand
CGGGTCGCAACCTGAGTACCGGACAACCTCGCCAGCGTCGGGGTGGCGTTGCCCATGGAGCCGACCCCAAGGCGCGCGGCCGTGATCCAGAGGAAGCATGGCCGGCTCTTGCGCCGCAGCCAAGCAGCGGTGCGATCGATCGGGACGTGCGCATCAGGACCTCACCGCGTGGTCGGTCCCGCGTGAAGCGGCTGTGCCCGCTCCTTCGCCAACCGACCGCGGCCGCTCCGGCCGGACGGCCGCAGTGGACGAAGGCCATTGGCAACGACGCGCGGGCATGCTTTCTCACCCGCCCTCGAGAGGACATGATTGATGCCCACACCCGTTGCCGGACGGCACTTCCTGCACACGCCTGGTCCAACCAACGTCCCGGATCGGGTGCTGCGGGCAATGGATCGCAACGCCGTTAATCACCGCGGCCCGGAGTTCGGCGCGCTCGGCCGTGAGGTCGTCGCGAAACTGCGCGCCATTTTCCAGACCAATGGGATCGTGGCGATTTTCCCGTCTTCGGGCACCGGTGCCTGGGAGGCGGCGATGGTCAACACGCTTAGCGCGGGCGACCGCGTGCTGATGACCCGTACCGGATGGTTTTCCTATCTGTGGGAGCAGCTTGCAGCGACGCACCGACTGGATCCGGTGTTGCTGGACACGGACTGGCGCCGCGGCGCGGATCCGGATGCGATCGGCGCGGTACTGCGTGACGACCGCGAATACCGCATCAAGGCGGTCTGCGTCGTGCATTGTGAAACCTCGACGAGTTGCATGACCGATATCAGGGCGGTTCGCACGGCGATGGACCGCGCCGGCCATCCGGCGCTGCTCATGGTGGATGCAATCTCCTCGCTCGCCTGCGCCGACCTGCGGCATGACGAGTGGGGCATCGACGTCACCATCGCCGGCTCACAGAAGGGGTTGATGGTGCCGCCCGGCCTAGGCTTCAACGCCATCAGCAACAAGGCGCTGGCCGCGATGAAAAGCGCTGCTCTGGCCCGCGGCTACTGGGACTGGGCGCCCCTCGTGACGGCCAATAGCACCGGCTTCTTCCCCTACACGCCGGCAGTCAATCTGCTGTTCGGATTGAACGAAGCGCTTGCAATGCTGCTGGAGGAAGGCCTGCCGAACGTCTTCGCTCGCCACAACGTCTATGCCGAAGCAACGCGCCGCGCGGTGCGGACCTGGGGGCTTGAGCTGCAGTGCCAGGACCCGGTTGCTTATGCGCCGGGGGTAACTGCCGTGCGGGTGCCGGACGGACACTCCGCCGATGCGCTTCGCGCGACGATCCTGGAAACGTTCAATATGAGCATGGGGAACGGCCTCGGGCGGATTGACGACAAGGTGTTCCGCATTGGCCATATGGGCGACGTCGGGCCGCTGCAGCTTGCCGGCGCTTTGGCCGGCGTGGAAATGGGCCTGTCGGTCGCCGGAGTGCCCTACCGGGCAGGCGGTGTGCAGGCCGCGATCGATTACCTGGCACAGCACGCGCGGGGAACTGCCCGGTAGAGGGCGCGCGGCCTACGCTGCCAACTCCAAAATCTCGCGCACCTGCGAGGGACCGTCGATACGCCGTGGGTTGCGTGGCACCCAAGGAGTCGCCATCGCCTGCTGTGCCATCCTGTCGAAGGACTCCGCCCCGATTTTCACTGCCGAGAGACTGCGCGGCATTCCGAGACCGCTGATCAGGGCATCAAGCACATCGGCGGCCTCGCGGCCGGGACGTTCCAACGCCACCGCCACAAGTTCCTGCCGTCCGGCATTCGCCGGTTTGTTCCAACGCATCACCGCGGGAAGCATGATGCAGGATGTATGTCCGTGCGGGATGTCGAACATTGCGCCGAGCACGTAGCCGATGCCGTGGCTCGCGCCCATCGGCACGCCACAGGCGAGCGGTCCCATCGACAGCCAGGACCCCAACTGGCAATCCAGCCTTGCCTGCAGGTCCGCTGGTGTTGTCTTCACTTTTGGCAGGCCGCCCGAGAGCAAGGCGAGGCCGCGCAGTGCCTGGGCGTCCGCAAACGGATGCGCCTCGCCGGAGCAAATCCCCTCGACGCAGTGATCAACGGCACGGATGCCAGTGGACAGGAACAACCACTCAGGCGTGTGCAGGGTGATGGTAGGATCAAGGATGACCGAGGCTGGGATGATGTCAGGGTGGCGGAACAATTCCTTCACTCTGCTGCGTTCATCGGTGACACCGGCGATGGCGCTGAACTCGCCAGCCGACAGCGTGGTGGGCACACTGATCTGTCGTATCGTCGGCGCATTGCAGGGCGGCGGGCCGAGCGTGCCGTCGCTGCGTTTGACGGGGCGCAGTGCATCCAGGCCGTCGACCGCGGTGATGTTATTGGCGAGGCAGAGCTGCACTGCCTTGGCGCCATCCGTGACCGAGCCCCCGCCGATCGTGACGATCGCGTCCGCCGCTGCGGCGCGCGCCTGCACTGTCGCCTCTATGACGGCACGCCGAGGCGTGTGTGGCGGCATGCCATCGAACGTGCCAGCGCAACGGTTGCCCAGCGCCCGGCGGACTCTTTCGATTTCGTCGGTGCTGCGGTTCAGCGTACCGCTAACCATGAGGAAGACACGCTCTGCGCCAAGCCGTTGCGTCGCCTCGGCGACCGCTTCTGCCGCGGGACGGCCGAAGATCACCTCGTCCATCCTACCGAATTCGACGCGGCCTGATTGCAGCATGGCGAGCCTCCGGTCTCTTAACCTCTTCCGCTTGCGCGCGATCCTGCAGTGCCAATGCACCGAGGGTGAGGGCCCCACGTCCAGTAACGCGCGCTTGGCGAAGCGTCCATCCCTTGTCTCGTGCGGTCGGATCGGGTCTCATCGCGTTACTTCGCAAGGAGGCCGCGATGGCCATATTCCGCGCCGCAACCCGGTTGGTACGCAACCTCCAAATCGGCGGCCTGCCGGCGACCGGCACGAGGTCGCGCGGCAATTGCCTGCCGGAACATCCAGTGTACGACGTCCTGGAGGTGATTTGAAATGGCGACGATCGGTTTTATCGGCCTCGGCAACATGGGCGCACCGATGGCGGCGAACCTGGTGAAGGCCGGGCATAAGGTACTCGGCTACGATATCAACCCCGCGACACTGCGCGGGCTGCAAGAGGCCGGCGGCACGGTCGCCGCCAGTGCGGCGGAAGCCGCGAAGGTCGCCGAATTCGTCATCACTATGCTGCCGGCGGGTGAGCATGTACGGGAGGTGTGGCTGCACCAAGGCGGATTGATCGAGGCCGTGCAGGCAGCCAAGCCGCTGCTGATCGATTGCTCGACGATCGATGTGGAGAGCGCACGGGCGGTCACCGCCGCCGCGGTAGAGGCAGGCCTCGATATGCTCGACGCGCCGGTTTCCGGCGGCACGGTTGGGGCGGCAAACGCCACGCTCACTTTCATGGTCGGCGGCAGCGAGCCCGCCTTTGCGCGCGGCCTTCCCGTGCTACAGGCGATGGGCAAGAACATCTTTCATGCCGGCGGCCCCGGTGCCGGGCAGGCGGTGAAGATCTGCAATAACATGATGCTGGCCATCAACATGGTCGGCGTCGCCGAGGGCTTCCTGCTCGGACAGAAGCTCGGCCTCGACTGGAACAAACTGCATGAGATCACCAGCACTGCGACCAGCCAATCCTGGGCACTGACGTCATATTGCCCCGCGCCGGGTCCCGTGCCGGCGGCGCCGTCCAATCGTGGCTATGCACCCGGCTTCATGGCGGCGTTGATGCTGAAGGACATGAAACTGTCGCAGGCTGCGGCGGAAGCGACCAGTTCACCCACGCCGCTCGCAGCGCATGCTCTGCAGTTCTACCAGGCCGTGGTGGATTCCGGAGACGGGGCCAAGGACTTTTCGGTGGTGTTCCGCTGGCTGGCAGGGCAGAAGCGGGAGTGAGCACGTCATTCGCCAGCCTGCCGTGCCACTCCGGCTCGTCATCTTCGACTGCGACGGCGTGCTGATCGACAGTGAGCCGCTATGCGATCGCGTTGTCGCCACCGAACTCACCGAACTCGGCTGGCCAATGACGCCGTCCGAGTGCCACCACCGATTCGTAGGCATGTCGTTTTACGACATGCAGCCGCTTATCGAAGCGCAACTCGACCGCAGCCTCAGTGCCACATGGGTAGACAACCTCGTCGCCCGCCTGACCGCTGTGCTGCGGACCGAGTCCCGGCCGGTTCCCGGCGCCGCGGAGGCGCTCGCCGCGGTCGCAGCGCTGCATCTGCCCTATCGCATCGCGTCCAACTCGTCACATACCGAAATGGATGCGAAATTCGCCTGCGCCGGCCTGGCGGAGCTTGTCGCCGGCCGACTGCATAGCGCCGTTGACATCATCGCTGGGGGTGGGCGCGGCAAGCCGGCGCCGGACATATTCCTGGCCGCCGCCGCTGCCGAAGGCGTGGCGTCAGAGCAGTGCCTGGTGATCGAGGACTCGCTCCTTGGCGTGCGCGGCGCAATCGCTGCAGGCATGGAGTGCCTGGGCTTCAGCCCGTCAGGCGATAACCCAGCGCTGCGAACCAGCGGCGCCGCTTTATTCCATTCGATGTTCGACCTTCCGGCGCTGCTGAGCGCGAGGTTGCGCTATGGCCGCAGCAGCACGGGCGTGGCATAAATCCGTTCATAACGCTGGAAAAAGGGAGGCCGTCGTGTCAACCCGGGCATTCAAACAGGCGCGCGACTTCCTGTTCGCGCACCGGATCAACTACGCCACCGCGCACCGCGATTTCCGCTGGCCGGATTTACATGAATTCAACTACGCGCTTGACTGGTTCGACGCTGAGCTGGCGCGAGGCTCACAGGCAAACAACCTTGCCCTGAAGATCGTTGGCGACGACGCGGCAACCCGGACTTTTGCCGAGCTGTCAGCCGCGTCGAATCGTATCGCCAACGGCCTGCGTGGCCTTGGCGTCAAACGAGGCGAACGGATTCTGTTGATGCTCGGCAACGTTGTCCCGCTGTGGGAATCCATGCTCGCGGCAATGAAGCTCGGTGCGATCGTCATTCCGGCAACAACTCTGCTGACACCGCACGACCTGAAAGACCGTTTCGAGCGCGGCCGCGTGCGCCATCTGATTGCCAATGCCGCTGACGCGCCAAAATTCTCCGGCCTCGATCCGACGGTCACACGAATCGCAGTTGGCGACGCGCCAACCGGCTGGCACAGCTACGAGGCACTGCGCTCCGGCGATGCAGGCTTCACGCCTGACGGACCGACACGCGCCAGTGATGCATTGCTGCTGTATTTCACGTCAGGAACTACATCGCGGCCGAAACTCGTCGAGCACAGTCACCAGAGTTATCCGGCCGGGCACCTGGTTACGATGTATTGGATCGGCCTGCAGCCGGGCGACATGCATTTGAACATCTCTTCCCCGGGATGGGCGAAGCACGCCTACAGCTGTTTTTTCGCACCATGGAACGCCGGTGCAACGGTGTTCATCGCCAACCAGCCGCGCTTTAATGCCCGCGACATGCTACGCACGATCGTCGATAACAAGGTCACGACGATCTGTGCGCCGCCAACCGTTTGGCGCATGTTCGTGCAGGAGGATATGGCGTCGTTCCGGACCTCGCTGCGCGAGGTGCTATCGGCCGGCGAACCGCTTAATCCGGAGGTCATCGAGCATGTACAACGCGTCTGGGGCAAGACGCCACGCGAAGGCTACGGCCAGACCGAGACCACCCTGCTGATCGGCTGTTTCCCTGGCGAGGTCGTGAAGCCCGGATCAATGGGCCAGGAATCGCCGGGCTTTCGCATCCGCCTGCTCGACGCCGAGGACAAGCAGGCCGACGAAGCCGAAGTCTGCATCGATCTGAACCCACCACCGGTCGGATTGATGCGCGGGTATCAGAACGACGATGGCACTTTCGCGCCGCTGGGCCGCGGCGCCTATCGCACCGGGGACGTCGCGACCCGCGACGCCGATGGCTATTACACCTACGTCGGCCGCGCCGACGATGTGTTCAAAGCGTCTGACTACCGGATTAGCCCGTTCGAGCTGGAAAGTGTTCTGATCGAGCACCCGGCGATCGCCGAAGCCGCCGTCGTACCGGCGCCGGATGCGATCCGCATGGCAGTGCCGAAGGCGTACGTGGCGCTGACCGCCGGGAGCCAACCCGACCGCGACATGGCGCTGTCAATCTTCCGTCACCTGCGGGACCGCTTAGCGCCGTTCAAGCGCGTACGCCGCATCGAGTTCGCCGATCTGCCCAAGACAATCTCCGGCAAGATCCGCCGGGTCGAGCTGCGCCAGGCGGAACAGGCGCGCGCTCTGGAAGGCGTCCGCGGCAAGAGCGAGTTCCGCGAGCAGGATTTCCCGGAGCTGTCGAGCAGTTGATGGCAGAGCCGGTGCAATTCGTCAGGGTAGCGAGTACCAGACGCGGCCGATCCATTCATGTGTCGCGTAGTAGCTCGTCAGAAGCGCGGATGCGTGCGGCAGGAAAGACTCCAACAACTTGGTCGCCGGCTTGGTCGCCGGCGAATCGAGCAACACCGGCACGATAGTGACCGCGATGCCGGTCGGGCGGAAGGCGACGACAGCGCGACGCGCGTGCCAGGCGTGGGTGACGACATAGACCGAGCCTATGCCTGCAGCATGCAAGATTGCCGCGCTGTCGCGAGCGTTCTCCCAGGTGGTGCGCGAGTGCGGTTCGATCCAGCGCACCGGCACATCGAAGTCCTCGGTCAGACTCTGCGCCATGAGCGTCGCCACGCCGGGCTCCCCGCGATGCAAAGAGCCGCCCGTCACCAACACCGGCAGATGGGTGCGGCGATAAAGCGCGGCGCCGGAACGCAAACGTTCGAGAGTGAAGCGCCCGACAGTAAAGCCGGGAGGCGGACCGGCAAAGCGCTGCTTGTCGGCGCCGAGGATGACGATCGCCTGCGGCGGATTGTCGGGCGGAGGGGTCAGCGGCAGACCGCTCTCCAGTGTGTCGAGCAGTCGGTCGGACACCGCGGGTAGCGACAGCACCAGCAGCGCAGCAGCGGACAGCCCGATCAGCCAACGTGCCGCGCGCGGCCAGAGGCGGAGCAGGAATACACCTGCCAGGACCGCGAGAATCAAATTGACCGGCGGGAGGAGGAATAGCAGCAGCAGAGTCTTCACGGGTTCAGCCCGCGCGCCCGATCATGTGTGCGGCTGCAGCACCTGGCGCAGCACCGCGCCGTCGGCCAGTCGGTCGAAACCATCGTTGATCTGTTCCAGCCGGATTGAGCCGCTGCGCAGTCGGTCCACGGGCAGCTTGCCACGCTGGTACAGCGCGACGAAGCGCGGGATATCGCGCTTCGGCACACAGCTGCCCATGTAGCTGCCGCGAATGGATTTCTCGTCTGTCACCATCGCAGAGTGCGGGTAAGAGAACACCCGGTCGACTGCCGGCAAGCCCGCGCTGACCACCATGCCGCCGCGCGCGGCGATGGCATAGGCGAGATTCATCGCCTCGATCGCGCCGGCCGTCTCGATGACGTAGTCCAGTCCTCCGCCGGTGGCCGCATTGATCTCAGCCACGACGTCGGCGTTACCAGCGAGGAAGGTATCGGTCGCGCCGAGCTCGCGCGCGATGCGCAGCTTGTCGGCGTTCAGGTCGACCGCGACGATGCGCTCGGCGCCGGCGACCACGCCACCAAGCAAGGCATTCATGCCGACGCCACCGAGGCCGACAACCGCCATCTGGCCACCAGACGGAACCTGCGCGGTGTTGAGCACGGCGCCAACACCGGTGACAACAGCGCAGCCAAAGATCGCAGCAACGTCCAGCGGCATGTCGTCAGGAAGCTTGATCAACGCATTTTGCGAGACCACGGCGTACTGTGCGAAGACCGAGAGGCCGGAGTAATGGTGCAGCGGTTCGCCGTTCAGGCTCAGCCGGCGGGCGCCGGAGATCAGCGTTCCTTCCGCGCGCGCGGTGAATGAACTCTGGCACAGGTTCGGCCGGCCGCCGTTACAATAGCGGCAGTCGCCACAGCTTGTGACGAACACGCTGACAACGTGGTCACCAGCCTTCAGTCCGGCCACCTCCGGGCCGACCTCGCGCACGATGCCGGCCGCCTCGTGGCCCGGGATAGTCGGGAGCTTGCGCGGACGCAGACCTTCGATGGTGGAGAGGTCGGAGTGGCAGAGACCGGCACCGACGATTTCGTACAACACCTCGCCGGGACCTGGCGGATCGAGATCGACTGTCTCAATCGTCATCGGCTGGCTGACGGCGTAGGGGCGAGGACGACCCTGCGCACGCAGCACGGCGGCTTGCATTTTCATCGGTGTCTCCTGAGGGGCTCAAAGCTCGGCGCTGGTGATAAACCGCGCGCCCAGTGTCGTCAGCCTGTCACGCGCGTCATCCAGCGTCGTGCGGCCAGCCTTCGTCGGAATGCCGATCCCACGGCAGGCATCCTCGATGACGACGACGTCGTAACCGAGCCGCACCGCGTCCTCGGCAGACCACGCGACACAGAAGTCGGTTGCGATGCCCGCGAAAAAGATACGGCGGAAGCCGCGCTGGCGAAGCCAGCCGTCCAAGCCGGTCGGGGTACGGTGGTCGTTCTCGAAGAACGCCGAATAGCTGTCGATCGCCGGATCGTATCCCTTGCGGATGATCACCCTGACCGGGCTCAGGTTCAGCGCCGGATGCAGCGCAGCATTCGCACTGCCCTGCAGCGCGTGATCGGGCCACAACACCTGAGCGCCGTACGGCATTTCGAGCGTGTCGTATGGTTTGCGACCGGGATGGGCGCTCGCGAACGACGTGTGCCCGGGCGGATGCCAGTCCTGCGTGGCGACCGCGTGTGAGAACCGCGGCAGCAGTCGATTCACGACCGGCACGACCGCGTCGCCGTCTGCCACCGCCAACTCGCCGCCAGGCATGAAAGTTGGCTGAATGTCCACCAGGCCGAGGATGTCGCAAGCAGGATCGACGTTCATAAGGATCTCCGTGAGAAACCGCGTGCTTTAGCTGGCGGTCCATCACTCTTGTTCCACCGCCTCCGGCGGCACAAAGCTGCGCCAGTGCCCAGGCCGTTCAGATTGAGCGCCGTAGGGCTGCAAGGCATCTGCCGCGCCTCCGATCAGATCGACGAAGCGCAGCTGCTTCGCCGCGAGCCACGCATCCAGTTGATCGATGATGCGCTTCAGCCCGCCAAATCCTTCGTGCATCACCACCGACACGCATTCGACTGCCGAGGCACCGGCGAGAGCCATGCGCGCCACATCGCCGCCGCTGCGCACGCCGTTGGTGCCAATCAGTGGAATCCCCGACCCTAGCGCGCGCCGGCTCATCGCGAGGAACCGGCAGACGATCGGCAGCGCCCAACCGCCACCGTAGGCAGCCGAGGTGTTCAGCACCGGCGCCAGGGTTTCCAGGTCGGGTACGAGTGCCATGAACCGCCCCATCATGCAGACCGCATCGGCGCCGGCCTGCGATGCAGCCAGTGCCAGCGCGGGCAAGTTGCTCGACAGGCCCGTCAACTTCACCCAGAGAGACATACCATTGGTGACTGACCGTACGCGCGTGACGAGTTCGCCGAGCCGCACCGGATCGGTCTCCTGCAGGATCGCCCCCGACGCTGCCTCGGACGCATGTGGCGCCCCGACATTGAGCTCGAACACGCGCAGCCCGGCACGGCGCGCGAGATCAGCGATCCGCACAGCGCCATCCGCGCTGGCCAGTACCAAGCTGGCAGCAACGAAGCGTCCATTCGCGGCAGCCTCCCGGTCGATCTCCGCAAGCGTCGCGAACCAGGCCCCCGGATCGTACGGCGCGAGCCCCGAGCGGCAGAACACTGACACGCCTTGCGACACGGGCGCGCCGGCCGCATCGAGCTGCGTGTAATCCGCGCGGTCAAGCTGTGCGGCAGCGTCCGGACGCTCGTTGACAGACTTCGCAATCACGCCCGCGGCCCCGGCGGCCAATGCCGCGCGGATCCCGGCTGCGGTCATCACCGGCTCGCCTGAGCCGCAGATCACCGGGTTCGGCAGAGCCAGCACGCCGATCCGCGTCGTCAGCCTTTCGCTCACCGAACCGGACCGAAATAAAGCGCGCGCCCCTGGTCGTCGCCGATGGCGGGCTCGCGCGCGCCCCGGTCCATGTCAGCCAGGTCCCCCAGCAACAGGACGTTCGCTCGCCACCGGGCGTCCACCGCAACATCGAGGTCCCGCCTCTCGACATGGCGGTGGACTTCCCCGCCTTGCCACTGGCATGCGGGGGCCGGAGCAGGATGGTCCCTTACCGCCCGGTCGACCACCGCGGCACCGGCACACAAGCAACGACGAACATCGTTGGAGCGGCACGCCGCGGTCATACGTGACGTCGCCGTGTCGAACGCGTTCAATGCCGTAAGATCAGTGACGCTCGATTGTGCCGTGACACCGGAAGCCTGCATGGTCGCCCCCCGTTGGGACGAAATCTGCCGCATCGCGCCCGCGGTTGTCGATGCCTCGGGCGGCTTGGTAGCGTGCCGGCGTTCCGCACCGAGAGGGCACGCCATGAGCCAGGCCGCGACACGAACAAGACAGAGCGCGCCGGTCGCGCAACGCATGACCACCGGCGAAGCCGCGGTCGCATCGCTCATCGCCAATGGCATCGATCACGTCTTCTGCCTTCCCGGCGTGCAGAACGACTACCTGTTCGACGCGCTGCACGGCGCTCAGGATCGCATCCGCGCCGTGCACACCCGGCACGAGCAAGGCGCAGCATACATGGCGCTCGGCGCGGCGATGGCGAGCGGCAAACCCGCCGCCTATGCCGTCGTTCCGGGCCCCGGATTCCTCAACACAACGGCCGCGCTCTGCACCGCCTATGCGGTGAACGCACCAATCCTTGCGCTGGTTGGCCAGATTCCCGCCGCGGCCATCGGCCGCGGTTACGGGCTGCTGCACGAAATTCCCGACCAGCTCGGCACCATGCGCTCGCTGACCAAGTATGCAGACCGCATCCACGCGCCGCATGAGGCGCCGCTCAAGGTAACGGAAGCGTTCCGCCAGATGCTGTCCGGCCGTCCGCGTCCCACCGGTCTGGAATGCCCGATCGATGTCTGGTCCCGCCGCGCGGTGGTGCGCATTCCGGCGGCGGCCACGCCCGATCCGATCCCGGTGGACACCGACGCTGTGGAGCGAGCCGCCAAACTGCTCGGTGAGGCCCAACGACCGTTGATCTGTGCCGGCGGCGGCGCGCAGGTTGCCAGTGTCGAAGTCCGCGCTATCGCCGAAATGCTGCAGGCGCCGGTCGTGATGTTCCGCATGGGACAAGGTGTGTTGGACCGGCGTCATGGTCTCGCCGCCAACGTCCTGGTCGGCCACCGGCTGTGGGAACATGCCGACGTGGTGCTCGCGGTCGGCACGCGCCTTAACCTGCAGATTCAGCAATGGGGCACTGATCCGCAACTGAAGATCATCCGCGTAGACGCCGACGCCGAAGAGCTGGACCGCATGGAGCGTCCCGCCGTCGGCATCTGCGGCGATTCGGCGACGACGCTACGCGCGCTGCTCGACGCCGTTCCAGCGTACAACCACCGCCGCGAAGCGCGTGCCGACGACGTGGCGGAACTGCGCGCACGCACCGATGCCGATCTGTCACTGCTGCAGCCCCAGCTCGCTTACCTCTCAGCGATCCGCGACGAGCTGCCCGAGGACGGCATTTTTGTCGATGAGCTCACTCAGCTTGGCTATGCTGCGCGCATGGCGTTCCCGGTGTACCAGCCGCGCACTTTTATTTCTCCCGGTTATCAAGGCACGCTCGGCTGGGGTGTGGCGACCGCCCTCGGCGTGAAGTTGGCGCGCCCCAATGCGCCTGTCGTCGCGGTTTCCGGCGACGGCGGCTTTCTGTTCAATGCACAGGAACTTGCCACCGCAGTGCAGCAGCGCATTCATGTGGTGATCGTGTTGGTGAACGATAACGCGTACGGCAATGTGCGCCGGATCCAGTCCGACATGTTCGGCAATCGGCTGATCGGCAGCGATCTGCACAATCCCGACTTCCAGAAATTCGTCGACAGCTTCGGCGCGTTGGCGTTGCGCGCCGGCTCGCCGGACGAGCTGCGCGCCGCGCTGCGCACCGCTCTGAAGGCAGATGGCCCCGTGGTGATCGAAGTTCCCGCCGGGCCGATGCCTGACCCGTGGCGGATCCTCCGTCCACCGCGCAATCGGCCGACCAAGACCGCGTGATCAACAACCGACGATAGTTCTTGAAGGTTGCGAACGTGATCCGGGTGCGGAGGGCACGAAAAAAGCCGATGTGTCCGACGCGTGGCGGAGATCCTGAAATCATCATCACCTCGAAGCGGTCGCGCTGTCGTTCGGCATCGGTACCAACGCAGCGTGCAACACCCTCGCCGAACCGCTCCCACGAGCGGAGGGAATGTCCCGCCGTTCACACTCGCGCCCAAACTGCTCTACGCTTGTTCCTCAACGTCCGTCGCCCGGTCGCATCCCATGTCGCAGCAACTTCATATCAATCTGTTCATCCATGGCCGCGGTCACCACGAAGCGGCATGGCGTCATGCCCTGGCGTCGCCACTGGCGTTGACCGACATCCGCTATCACATCGGTCTCGCCCGCAAGGCGGAACAGGGCCTGTTCGACTCCATTTTCCTCGCGGATACGCTCGCGGTTGGCGACGATGTGACGCATGCACCGCGCACTTGGCTCGAGCCGATCACCGTGCTGGCCGCACTCACGGGGGTCACCAGTCACATTGGCCTGATCGCGACATGCTCCACCACCTACACCACGCCATTCAACCTGGCGCGCCAATTTGCCTCCCTCGACCACATGTCGAATGGCCGCGCCGGCTGGAACATTGTCACCACCTGGTTAGCCGCGGCATCCGGCAATTTCGGCAGGAGTGGACCGCTAAGCCACGAAGACCGCTACTTGCATGCCGAAGAATACATGCAGGTTGTGAAGGGTCTGTGGGACAGTTGGTCCGATGATGCTGTGCTGGATGATCGCGCGTCCGGCGACTATGCGCGGCCGGGCAGCATCCGCGCGCTGAACCACGAGGGCCCGCACTATCAGGTCACCGGCCCGCTGAATATTCCACGCTGCCCGCAGGGACGCCCGGTATTCGTGCAGGCCGGATCATCCGACACGGGCCGCCGCTTTGCGGCACGTCATGCCGAGGCGGTGTTCACCGCGCAAATGGAAAAAGCCACGGCACGCAAGTTCTACGCCGATCTGAAGCGCATCGCCTTGTCCGAAGGTCGCAACCCGGAGCACGTACTGGTCCTGCCGGGGCTGAGCCCGGTGATCGGCTCGACCGAAGCGGAAGCGCAGCGCATCTCCAGCGAGCTCAACGACCTGAGCGATCCGGAAGTTGGCCGCAAGCGTTTGTCCGGTCGGTTCGGCGGGCACGACTTCTCGCATCTCCCCCTCGACAGGCCGCTGTCACCGGACGATTTCCCCGATCCCGCAGCGGTAGAGGCGGCACGCAGCCGTACAGAGGTGATTCTCGGACTGGTGCGCCGAGAGAAGCCGACACTACGGCAGTTGCTCGGCTACATGGCCGGCGCGCGCGGGCATTTCGTCACCGCTGGCACGCCGGAGCAGATCGCCGATCTGATGGAGGACTGGTTCCGCGACGGCGCCGCGGACGGCTTCAACCTGATGCCACCGATCCTGCCGACGATGCTCGATGTGTTCGTCGCAGAAGTGGTGCCGCTACTGCAAAAGCGACGATTGTTCCGTTACGAATACGCCAGTAACACGCTGCGTGCGCACTATGGATTGCCGCGGCCCGACCTACTGTTCTGACATGGGGACAACATGCATGGCCTCGATCGTTGGTACGTGGCGCCTCGTGCGCGCGGTTGCGCGCGACGCGGATGGCAAAGACTTGCCGGAACCCTATGGCGGACAGGGGATGGGCCGGGTGATGTTCTCGGCGGACGGACGGATGATGGCAGTGGTTTGCGACGGACGGCACGCGTTGCCGCCAGACGTCGCCCGCGAATACAGCAGCTATTGCGGCAGCTACACGTTCGATGGGTCGCGCCTGGTGACACGCGTGGATGCTGCCTCCGACTCGAGCCGCATCGGCTCGGACCAGGTGCGTGACGTACGGTTCGAGGACGGCTGCATGGTATTGCGTCCGCCAACCCGTGCGTACGGCGGATCCGTGGCGCAACGGGAATTGTACTGGGAGAAGATTGCCGCGGTTTGACGTCGTTGCGAGGGACCGACAAACGGTCGGCCCTGCTATGTCATCCCGGCGGACGCCGCGGCAGTAGTGGCCCCGGACCAGATCCGCAGGGCGTCAGCTGGTCAGCGCCAGGGCCGGCCGCTGGCCGGCGTGTTCTTCGGCTCGCATCACCGACGCCAGCACCGGGAGTAGCGTCGGCTGCGTCGTCGGCGTGGTGGGCGAACCGCAGCCGCACATCGTCCTCGCACGGGTCGTGCCGCGCCAGCGCCGCATTTGCCGGGATTGGACTGCTTCCGCCGAGCAACGCAGCATTCAGCGGGCCCGCACGTCACGCAGCGCGGCCAACCGCGCGAGATCACCGTCGTCCCACGCGCGATCCAGCAGCGCGCAGAGTGC
>JASHQG010000422.1 GCA_030037665.1 Acetobacteraceae bacterium | reverse complement strand
GAGCATCACCATCTCGCCATGCGCCATGTTAATGACGCCCATAACGCCGAAGGTGATCGCCAGTCCCACTGCGGCTAATAACAACACCGAGCCTAAACTGAGGCCATAATAGACGTTCTGCAGGAGGCCCCAAAGCTGCAGTGAGCGGTCGATCGCTTCGACCGCGGCATGCGTTGCGGCTGCAACAGCGGGCGGTTGATTGCTCAGGCTCGCCAGCAGAGCCCGCGAGTCGAGATCGCCCCGCGCGCGCAACGTGGCGACCGCGGCGAGTTGCTGCTTGATCCCTGCTGTCTTGCTGAACAAGAGAGCCGCGGCCTGCGCTTGCTTGAGGGAGGTCCGCACGGTCGCGTCGGTTTCGCTGGCAAGCGCCCTGTCGATGGTCGGCAGTGCCGCTGTATCGTGCGACTGGAACAAGGCGTCTGCGGCATGCAGCCGGATTGCTGCATCCGGCGAGAACAACTGTAACTGGCCGAGCACCTTGTCGATGACGGCACGCGCACGAATATCGGCGAAAACCTGAGTGAGCGAATCGGCAGTCAGGCCGGGCGCAGGTGTGCCCGTGGCTGCGTTTACGAACGCCTTGTCACTAGTCTGTATGAACAATACGTTGTCGTCGTTCATGAACAACGTGTTGTTATTCAGTGCCTGGATGATAGCGACGGCACGCGGATTGCCGGATGCAGCCAGCTCCGCGACGCCCTGGCCCATCTGATTGTAATCGCCGGAAGCAATCGCTGCCAGCGCGGCCGACGAACCATCAGCCCGGGCGAAAGCTGGTGCCAACACCAGAGCCGTGACAAAGAACAGCGGGAAAATGCGTCGCATTGCTGCGCCTCGCTGAAAGCGAAGGGGGCGGCCGGAGAGGAGACGGCCGCCCGTGTCGCGGCAGTCGGACGATCAGACCTTCTTGCCGCTACCAGTGCACTTGCCGGTAACCACGTTGAATGCACCGCAGTTCATCGGTGCGCGCCAATCGCCGATCAGGTCCTTGGTGGCTGCGATATATGGCGACCACTCCTGGGCGACCACCAGTCCCGGCGTGCGCGAGACGACGTTGAACTGGCCGTTCGGCTCGATTTCGCCGATTAAGACCGGCTTGGTGAGGTGGTGGTTGGGCATCAGCGCGGCATAGTCGCCCGACAGATTGGGCACTGTCACGCCGATCAATGCATCGATGACCGGGGTAGCATCGATCGTGCCGGCCTTCTTGACGCCCTTCAGCCACATGTTGAACCCGATGTAGTGCGCTTCCATCGGATCATTAGTGACGCGTTTCGGGTTCTTGGTGAATTTGTGCCACTCCGCGATGAAGGCCCGGTTCTCCGGGGTGCGCACGCTTTCGAAGTAGTTCCACGCCGCCATATGCCCGACGAGGGGGGTGGTATCCAGGCCGGCAAGTTCTTGCTCACCGACGCTGAATGCGACAACAGGGATGTCGGTTGCCTTGATGCCCTGGTTCCCGAGCTCCTTGTAAAAGGGCACGTTCGCGTCGCCGTTGATTGTGGACACGACGGCGGTCTTCTTGCCGGCATTGCCGAACTGTTTGATCTTTGCCACCTCGTTCTGCCAGTCGGAGAAGCCGAATGGGGTGTAGTTGATCAGGATGTCCTCGGGTGAGAAGCCCTTCAGGTGCAGATAAGCTTCCAGGATCTGGTTTGTCGTGCGCGGATAGACGTAGTCGGTGCCTTCCAGCACCCAGCGCTTTACGCCGATTTCGTTCATCAGGTAATCGACCGCCGGGATGGCTTGCTGGTTCGGCGCCGCGCCGGTGTAGAAAATATTGCGGCTGCATTCCTGTCCTTCGTACTGCACCGGATAGAACAGGATGCCGTTGAGTTCCTCAAACACCGGCAGAACGGATTTGCGCGAGACGGAGGTCCAGCAGCCGAACACCGCGGCGACCTTGTCCACCGACAGCAGCTGGCGGGCCTTTTCGGCGAACAGTGGCCAATTGGAGGCCGGATCGACCACCACCGGCTCGATCTTCCGCCCCAACAGGCCGCCCATGCTGTTCTGACGCTCGATCAGCATCAGCATCACGTCCTTCAGCGTGCTTTCGCTGATCGCCATGGTGCCGGAGAGCGAGTGCAGGACGCCCACCTTAATCGGCGCCTTGCCGACGATGGCTGGTGCCTGGGCGTAGGCGGGCGTGGTGACGCCTTTGACTGCGCCGAGCGCTGCGGCGGTCGCGGCAGCGGCACCGAGCTTGCCGAGGCCGCGGCGTGAGAGGGTGGAGTTGTTGGATGCCATGAGCCTCTGTCCTGCTTCTCTATCTCGTTGGGTTGGTGGCGTTGGGGCGGACGCCCCTGCGCACAGGACAGCCGGTGCAACAGGCGTGCCATGGATGGTCGGATCGCCGTGACGGCACAAGAGCAATATTTGTCGCCAAATTGCTGATTCAGGGGGCAATTGTTATGAGTTCCGCCTAAAATAAAGTCATCGCGTTTGGAGGCGTATGGCGGCTGCAGCCAACGGCGCAGCCCGTTTCCCTCCTCGCTCATCCGCCGTGCCCCATGGTATTCGGCCGGTGTGCGTATTCTTCGGCGATTGGTCCTGGGCTTGGCGATGCTCGGTGCGACCATGGCGGCGCATGCGGCGGAGAAGTTCGAGCTGCCGTCGGGCCGACCCGGCGTTAGCCAGCTGATCTATCTTCATCCCGCTCCTCAGCCGGCGGCCAGCGCGGTGTCGTTTCCTGGCGGTTCGGGTCCCGTTTGTGCGGTGCGCAAGAATTTCCTGATCCATGCGGCCGTTGAGTTTGCTCCCGCGGGTATCGCCATCGTCGATACGCCATCGGACCATCCAGGCGGGGTCGACAGGGCATTCCGCGCGCGTGCGGTGGCGGCGTTAGATACCGCTGCTATCGTCGCATTCCTGCCCAGCCGTGCGCCGGTGCCGGTCTGGCTGCTCGGCACCAGCAGCGGGGCGATTTCGGCAGCGAATGCGGGCGTGCGGCTTGGGCCAACGCGGATTGCCGGCGTTGTGCTGACGTCGTCGGCGTGGACCGGCGGCATGCAGGCGACGCATTTTCAGATGCTGCGCCTGCCCGCGTTGATCGGTCATAACCGTCATGACGGTTGCCCGCCGAGCCCGTTCGATCAGGCCGCGCCGGCGGTGGCTTCGTTGCAGAACGCGCCGGCGAAGGAGTTGATTGCGGTTTCCAGTTGGGCTTCGCTCAGTGGTTCGCGTGATGCGATGTCGCGACATGGCTATCTGGGTATCGAGAAGCAGGTCGCGCGGCAGATTACCGACTGGATCAAGACGCACTGAACGACATTGGGGAGAATGCGATGGCTGACCTTCCGCCGCCAGAAACGCTGGCCGCCGAATTCGATTGCCTGATGGCGCGCGCCGGCATCCGCGTTCCGGGCACGCGGCGCGCTGCAGCGCTTGCTTCCTACGCCGACTTGCGCGGCCAGCTCGCGATGCTGCACTGCCGCTACAGCGCGGCGAATGAACCGTCGAACGTCTTTCGACTGTCGCCCATGGAGGCGAAATGATGGACACGCAGGACCTTTCGATCGCCGAGATGGGTCGAGCGCTGCGTTCCGGCCAGGTGACAGCGGAGCAGCTCGCGAAGGACGCTCTCGCGCGTATTGCGGCACGGGATGGCGCGTTGCATGCGTTCGTCCTGGTGACCGAGGAACGCGCCCTGGACGATGCGCGGCGGGCCGATGCCGAGCTCCGCGCAGGCCGTGACCGCGGGCCCTTTCACGGCATTCCGCACGCGTTGAAGGACATCTACGATACAGCCGGCATCCGTACGACGTGCCATTCGAAACTGCGGATCGACAATGTGCCGGCGGTGGACAGCGTCGTGGCGGCGAAGTTCGTGGAAGCGGGCGCGGTGCTGCTGGGCAAGCTGGCGACGCATGAGTTCGCCATTGGTGGCCCGAGCTTCGATCTGCCATTTCCACCGTCGCGCAATCCGTGGAACGTTGAGCATGTCACGGGCGGTTCGTCGTCCGGATCTGCGACAGCGATTGCCGCGCGCATGCTGCGGATGGCAATGGGCTCCGATACCGGCGGCTCGATCCGCGGCCCGGCGGCGTGGTGTGGTCTGGCTGGGATCAAGCCGACCTATGGTCGCGTCTCTCGGCGCGGCGTGTTTCCGCTTTCCTGGACGTTGGATCACTGCGGACCATTGGCGCGGAGCGTCGAGGATTGTGCCATCACACTGCAGGTGTTGGCGGGGTACGATCCGCAGGATCCGGCGAGCGCTAACGTTGCCGTACCGGATTACCGTGTGGACTTGGAACGCGGCGTGAGCGGGTTGCGCATCGGGGTCCCGCGCGCATTCTTCGTCTCGGCGAGCGCGACGATGCCGGAGGTCGCGGCCGGGATCGAGCGCAGCGCAGCGCAACTGCGCGCCGCCGGCGCCATCGTGGAAGACATTGCGCTGCCGGAATACGCCCTGTTTGCGGCTTCCGGGCGCGTGATTATGATGGCGGAAGCGTTCGCCATCCATGAATCGGACATTCAAAACCGCCTGCTGGACTATGGCGAGATCACCGCGGGACGGTTTATTCTGGGCGCAGCGATCTCGGCCGCCGACTACATCAACGCACTGCGTGCGCGTCGGGAGCTGACAGATGCGGTCAATACCGTGCTGCAGCATTATGATGTGCTGCTGACCGCATCTGCTTTGAACACCGCGCCGCGCTTCGATGCGCCGGTGGATGCGCTGTCATCGGCGTCACCCATGCAGACCATTCCGTTCAATGTGACCGGTCATCCGGCGATGAGCATCCCGATTGGCCTGGCGCCGAACCGCTTGCCGCTGTCGGTCCAGCTGGCCGGTCGGCCATTCGACGAGGCAATGGTGCTCCGCGTGGGGCGCGCGATTGAACGGCTCTCGGCCTGGGAGAGCGTTCCGCTGCCGTCTTATTCGCAATGAAGTGCCGCGCCGGGGAGGTCCGCGTCGGGATTTCTGGCTGGACGTATGCGCCCTGGCGCGGCGTGTTTTATCCAAAGGGGCTGCCGCAAGCGCGCGAGCTGGAATATGCGGCGCAACAGTTTCCCTCGATCGAGATTAACGGCACGTTTTATGGCATGCAGCGACCGGACGTGTTTGCGGCCTGGGCCCGGCAGGTTCCGGAAGGCTTTGTGTTTGCGGTCAAGGCGCCGCGATATATCACGCATCTTCGCAGACTGCGTGCCGCAGAGACCCCGCTGGCGAATTTCATTGCGTCCGGGCTGCTTCGGCTGGGGCCGAAGCTGGGACCGATATTGTGGCAGCTTCCGCCGAATTTTCGCCTTGACGCTGAGCAGATCGATGCATTTCTGACGTTGCTGCCGCGCGATACGGTGGCTGCGGCGCGGCTGGGGCGGAAGCATGACAATCGGCTGAAGGCTCCGGCCTGGCTGAAGGTGGATGCCGAACGGCCGATGCGGCATGCGTTTGAGATCCGGCACGAGAGTTTCCGGGACCGCGCGTTCATCGATTTGCTGCGGCGGCATGACGTCGCGCTGGTGTGCGCCGATTCGGTCAAGTGGCCCCGTCTGACGGATATCACGGCGGACTTCGTCTACTGCCGGCTGCACGGATCGCAACAGTTGTACGCCAGCGGCTACGATGACGCGGCGCTGGATGACTGGGCGCAGCGTGTCGCGGCATGGGCGAGGGGAGGGGACCCGGACCCTGCCGAACATGCCGGCGGTGAAGCGCGGCGAGGCGTGCGCGATGTGTTCGTGTATTTCGATAATGATCAGAAGGTACGAGCGCCGGCGGACGCCGGGGCGCTGATGCGGCGGGTGGAAGGAATGATGCAGGATCATCCGTGCACCGGGGATGACTGAACACGCGGCCCATCAAGGGATGACCGCGTCCAGCTTGGCCACGATGGGACCGGCCGTGACCGGCGCGTGTTATGCCGGCGCGGGCACCTTGTCGAACTGGTCGAACTGCAGCAATTGCTCGTAATCACCAATCATGTCGTGCGGTGCGAGTTCCAGCATGATGCGGTTTTCCACCCAGAACTCAATGACATTGAAGAGCGGCTTCTGCTTCGGCGCGCCGCGCGGACAGAAGCGCGTCGTCCAGCCTTCGCGCTCGCCGATACGTTCGATCGTCGCGCGGTCGCTGGGGACCGACAGCAGCATGTGGAATGCCACGTAGCCGTCATCGGCGGCGGCGCGTTCGTGGCGTACGGCGTTGCGACCGTCGGGGCGTAGACGAATATCTTCCGGATACACCTCGATCGCGGTG
Source organism: Acetobacteraceae bacterium (assembly GCA_030037665.1). Lineage (GTDB taxonomy): Bacteria > Pseudomonadota > Alphaproteobacteria > Acetobacterales > Acetobacteraceae > JASHVB01. The sequence goes on along the minus strand of JASHQG010000422.1, from coordinate 19,306 downwards.
CCGTGTTTGTCGCCGCTGATCGCGATGTAGGAATCCGGCACGCCGCCGGGGAATACGTAATTTCGCCCACGCATCAGTTCTGCTAGCACATCGGCGACATGTTTCGGATCGTGCGCCGAAATGGAGACGTGATGAATCATTTTCCGGCCTCCGCATGGATGGCATAAGCGAATGCGCTGAGCACCTGTGCCACATCGGTGTCGTCGTGTGCGAGCGAGATGTACATCTTGCTGTCGCCCTTCAGCACGCCGCGCTCGCGCATTCGACGGTTGAAGCGGCGCATCATTTCGCCATCAGCGCGCTGTGTGGCGCGATAGTCAGACAGTTCGCCGGTGGCACAGAACAGGTCGAACAGCGGCGGTTCACCAACGACCTGCGCGGGCAGGCCCGTCTCGCGCAGCAGCTTCGTCAGGCCACCCATCAGCGCGCGGCCCGTCGCGAAGACTCTTTCGTATATGCCGGGACGCTTGAGGATCCTGAGCGTCGCGAGCCCGGCAACAGCAGCGACGGGATTGCCCGACAGCGTTCCGATCTGTGGCAGGAAGCGCTCATTGCCGACCTTTGCGCTATCGAACTGCGCCATGATGTCGGCCCGGCCGGCGATCGCCGCCAGCGGGAAGCCGCCGCCGATGATCTTGCCCAGCGTACAGAGGTCCGGCACCACACCATAATACTCCTGCGCGCCGCCGTAGGCGAAACGAAACCCGGTGACGATTTCGTCGAAGATCAGCAGAACGCCCGCGTCTTGCGTAGCCTTGCGCAGCGCCTGAAGGAAGCCGGGCTTGGGCGGCAGCAAACGCTGAAATGGTTCGACGATGACGCCGGCGAGTTCGTCGCGGTGCTCGTGGATCAGGCCCGCGGCCATTTCAGCGTCGTTGAACGGCGCGATCAGCACGTCGCCCGCCGCGGCGCGGGGAATCCCGGGCGAATCCGGTGAGGCCTGCGGGAAATTGCCGGGGCGCTTCGGCGCCCAACTCATCAGCGCAGGGTCGCTCATGCCGTGGAAGCCGCCCTCGAACTTGAGGATCTTGTCGCGACCGCAGAACGCGCGAGCGATGCGCATGGCGAACGCGTCGGCCTCGGTGCCGGAGGATACGAAACGCACCTGCTCGGCGCAGGCGACCGCGTCGACCAGTTCAGCGGCCAGGCGAATGCCGTATTCGTTGTTAGCAAAGAACGTGAATCCTCGCTCCAGCTGCTCTCGTATCGCAGACAGAACTTCCGGGTGGCCGTGGCCGACGAACATCGGGCCGGAACCCAGCAGCAGATCGACGTACTCTCGGCCATCAATGTCGGTCACTCGTCCGGCGTGACCGTCACGGATGATGATGTCGCCGGCGAGGTTGCCGAAACTCGCGGCAGGCAACACTTGCTGGGCGAGCGCACGGATGTCGGACGAGGCGGTCCGAAGGGCGTCGTTCATGATGGGTCTCCGAAGCCTGCGGACGCGTCAGGCGTCCTTCCCCGAATCGGGAGGAACGCCTGACAACACCGCGCAATTACTGCATCGGCGACCTTGACGTCGGCACGATGCGAGTCACCACGTTGTTCGGGCGATCGAGATATTCTGGCACGCGTGGCGCGATCTTTGTCTTCCAGTAGTCGCTTTCATAGACTTCCTTGTACTGAGCCTCGCGCTGAGCTTCGCTTTCGAAGCGGCGGATCCACACGTACACGGACGCGTCGGTCTCGCCCTGGAAACTGCCGCATATGACCATGCCTTTGGAGACCTGGAAGGGGATGATCTCTTCCTCCATGATCTTGACCCAGCCGGCGAGCTTGCCAGGCACAACCTTGTATTGCCGGAGTTCGTAGAAGGCCATCTGACTTTCCTCCTGATTGCGGTACGCCAGTCTATCGCGGCAGCCATGTCAGGCAAAGCGTGGCATCACCTGTGTCCAGAAGCGCTCGATCGACTTCATCAGAACGGCGTGTGGCACCAGCGCGTTGTAGGTGTAGCAGAACAGCCAGTCGACCTGTTGGCGGCGCATGTTGGCTTCGAGGCCGCGGATGACCGTATCGACCGTACCGACCAGCGCATAACCCTGCGCGACGACGTCTTCACTCGACATGAAGCCGCCGGTGACCGGGTCCTGCAGCCCGCGACGGAATCCGAATGGTTCGAACCAAGCCCGGCCAGAGAACTGGCCGGAGTCACGCCATAACGCCATTGCTTCTTCATCTGTGTCAGCGATGATGACATCGCGCAGCAAGCCCATGTTTTCGCCACGGCGTTTGCCGGATACCTCGGCCGACACGTCGTACAGCTTGTTCTCGTAAACCGGCAGCATGGCCGGCAGGATCGCGGTGACGCCTTCCGTCGCGGCCCAGCGGATCGAATTCTCCGAGGACGCGAATGGAAGGAACAATGGCGGATGCGGCTTCTGCACCGGTTTCGGCACCACGCCGACTGATTTCAGGATGCCGTTCTCCACGCCCTTGCCGTATTTTGCGGTGGTCTCCAGTGTCCACGGGGTCTCCCCGGCGGGGATCTTCCAGAATTTGCCGTCGAAGGTCAGCATCTCCTCCGTCCAGCATTTCTTGATGATCCGGAAGTTTTCCTCGAACGCCGCCCGATTGGCGGCATCAATCTCGTCGTGCTGGTGCGGCAGCGCGCCATGAATGTCGTGGGTCTGCTGCGCCATCACATCGACCCAGCGGCGCTGGTAGCCGCGCGCGAAGCCGGCGCAGGCGCGGCCGCCGGTCATGTGGTCGAGCATCGCGATGTCTTCTGCGACGCGGATCGGGTTCGCCGCCGGCAGCACAATGCCAAGCTGGCCGACGCGGATGCGCTTCGTCTGCATCGCGAAATAGAGGTCCAGCAGGACGGGATTGTTGGACAGTTCAAAGCCTTCGATATGGAAATGATGTTCCGTGAAGCTGACCGAATCATAGCCGAGCTCGTCCGCCAAGCAGATTTGCTCTGACAATTCGCGCAGCATCCGCTGATAGTAGTCGCCACGCATGCCGGCCATGCCCTGCTCGATCTCGGCGCGGCTGGCAATGGAGGGAAGGTAGAAGACAGAGGCTTTCATACGTCGTACCCTAGGTTCTGCCTGTCATGGCCGGCGCTGAGGCGGTCGTTCACGTGCGATTGTGCGCCAAAGAATGCCGCCGACAGCAGTGTCGTTGCGATGACCCAGTCAGGTCGGGCCGCAATGCGGGCGTCTTCACTCAGCCCGCACCACTCGGTGATATCCGCGCGCATAGTAGATCAGTCCCTCGTGCACATTGCCGACTTCCACGGCCTCCACCGTGCAGATGAAGATATCATGCGTGCCGACCTCGACGATCTGCGATATCCTGCAGTCGAATGCGACCAGCGCCCCATCCAGCACGGGCGCACCGGTCAGCATCGTGTGCCACGTGGCGCCGTCGAACCGCGCCTCCATCGTGTGGTCCGTCAGTCCGGCGAACACCGGTGACAGAGCCTCATGCGCGCTGGCCAGCGTGTTCACGCAGAGTACGGCATTCTGCTTCATTGCCGGATACGAGTCGTTGGTGCGGTTGGCACAGACTAGCAGCGTGGGCGGCGTGTCGGTGACGCTACAGACCGCCGAAGCGGTGAAACCGGCGCGCCCCCCGGGCCCGTCCGTGGTAATGACATTCACTGCTGCGCCGAGGCACGCCATTGCCTCGCGATAGGGCTGTTTGTCTACCGGCATGTCACGCTCCGTCCCGCAAGCTACGCACCAGTATGCCGCGGAGTCGGCGCGACGGGTAGGGCTACTTCCCGAACACCAGATCCGGCAACCACAGCGTCATTGCCGGCCAGTAGGTGATCAGCCCTAGCACGAGCAGCAGCAGGATCAGGAACGGCAAGATGCCCCGGATCACTTCGCCAATCGGCGCGTCGGAGATCGTCGACAGCACGAACAGGTTCAGCCCGACTGGTGGGTGCACCAGGCCCACTTCCATGTTGTGGGTGAAGATGATGCCGAAATGGACCGGATCGACGCCGAGTGGCATCAGCACCGGCGCCAGAATCGGCATCACCAGCAGCAGCGTGCTGACCACTTCCAGGAAGCAGCCAATGATCAGCAGCAGGATGTTCATCGCCAGCAGGAATTCCCAGGTGCTCAATCCCTGTTTCGCCGTGAACTGCACCAGTTTTGCAGGCAGGCCGGAGCCGGTCATCCAGTGACCGAATACCAGCGCGGTGGCGATGATCAGCATGATGACACCGGCGCTGGAGAGCGCTTCGGCGATCACTTCCAGCGTCTGTGTCCAGGGAAAGCCACGGTAGACAATCAGGCTGACCAGCAGCGCCGTCACTGCTGCCAAAGCCGCAGATTCGGTGACGGTCATAAAGCCGCCATAGATGCCAACCAGCACGACAAATGGCACCGCCATCGCGGGCAGCGCGCGCAAACTGACGCGGATCCGCTGCCCAAACGGCATAGCCGGCTCGATCGGAAAATCCTTGATCCGAGCGTAGTACAGCACCCACAGGAAAAACGCCGCGGCCTGTAGCAAGCCCGGCAGAATCCCGGCTAGGAACAGGCGCGGCACCGACTGTTCCGTCACGATGCCATACAGTATCAATGCCAGCGATGGCGGGATCACCACGCCAATCGTGCCCGACGCGCCGAGCACGCCCAACGCAAACGATCGCGGATAGCCGCGCTCGATCATCGCCGGTAGCAGAATGGTGCCCATCGCGAGCGCAGTGGCGACCGACGATCCGGAAATCGCTGCGAACAGCGCGCACGACACCACCGCGACGAGGCCGAGCGAGCCTTTCACGCCTCCGAGCCATGCCGCCGCCAGATCGACCAGCGCCTGCGCCACGCCGCCGCGCCGCATGAATGCCGCTGCCATGACGAACAGTGGCAGCGACATCAACGTGGTGGAATTGAGCTGGTCGATCATGTTCTGCGCCAGGCCAATGATCGGCTGGCCAGACACGAAATAGAGCACGGCGGCGCAGGCCCCGAGCACCAGGAAGATTGGCATGCCCGCGGCGAGCAGCCCAAAGAACAGCATTAAGAATCCGATAGTTGCCATAGGACGCGACGGCTATTCGGGAATGGTCAGAGCCAGGCCCGACCCGGTCTCGTGAGCGATCGCGGCGGCATGACCGACGGTCATGGTCTTTGGATCAAAAAAGAAAATGTAGCGAGCCAGACGCACGATATAACGGATGAACATCAATGCGCCGCCGGCGGGCAGCGCGGTGTAGTAGATCCACATGGGGAATTGCAGGTCGGTCGAGCTGCGCTGGTCCAGCAGAAGCGCCCCGTTCACCACGTCCCAGCCGTACCAGATCATACCAAAGGTGAAGGCAAGAGCGACCAGGCAGTTGAACACCTCTACCCACCGTTGCACGTGGGGTGGCAGCAGGCGCAGTACAAGGTCAGGGCGCACGTGCCCGTCATGGCGCACCAATTGGCTGGCAATGATCATCACCGCCCAGACGGCGACATAGACGATGACTTCCTCGGCCCACGTGATGGCACCCGCCGGATCGATGTAGCGGCCGAACACCTGCACTGCGGCGATCACCAGCGCGAACGCACCGAGCGCACCCACCAGGGTGCGCTCGATCCAGTCCCACGCTGCAAGAAAGCGCGCGCCGGGGCTGCGCGCTTTGGCTGCGTCAGGCGCCGACATCCGCCATGACCAGCTTGACCAATTCCGGCGAAATATGCGCGTCGGCGACGGCTTTGCCCTGTTGGGGCAGCATCTTGGCGTGGACGGCGTCGAGGTCGGCCTGCGCCACATCGACAAATACCACGCCGTGCCTGGTAAGCTCCGCGCGGCCGTGCCGCTGCGACTTGGCGGTATTTGCGCGCCAGGCTGGCAGGTTCTCAGTCCACAGGCCGAGCACAGTCTCCTGCATCTTCGGGCCGATCTTCGCCCAGAACTGTTGGTTAACCAGCGGCACGTAGAGGCCCATGCCCTGGTTGTCCTGCAGCGAGTGCTTCATGCCGGAATCATACAGCTTGGAGCTGTTGGTGCTTTCATTCGTGCTGATCAGACCATCGAATGTGCCCTGCGACATCGCCAGCGGTACGTCGGGCCAGGCGGTGACGTTCGGCACGCCACCGAAATAGCGGATGCGCCAGGAATTCAGCACGCCGCCGGGGCTGCGCAGTTTCATGTCCTTGAGGTCGGCGAGCGAATTGAGCGGCTTGCGGGTCGAGTACCAGTTGTTGAATCCAAGGTCGAACCAGCCACCCAGGACTTCGATATGGAGCTTCTTGGCGATTTCGGCATTGACGAACTTGCCGGCATTGCCGTCGGTCGTCTTGTGCACGATGTCGATCGGGCGGCCGTAGAAAGCCGGCAACTGCGAGAAGTCAGCGTCGGGAACGAAACCGGTGATGGTCCAGGTTCCGGGACAGGCCATTTCAACCTGGCCCTGCACCAGCGCCTTGACGACCTGCAGATCGGGGAACAGGGAACCGCTTTCAAACAACCTGGTCTTGATGGTGCCTTGCGACGCGGTCTCGATCTTACGGAGGAAGTCGCGCATCGCGACATTGCGCGGATGCGACGGCGCGGTGTCGAGCGAGCACCGCAGCTCGATCGGCGCGGCGGCGTCGGCGCGGCGGATGAAGGGGGCAGCCAGGGAGGCGGCGGCCGCGGCGCCAAGAGCGCGGCGGGTTATGGTGTCGGGCATAAATGACCTCGGACGTTGCCGGTGAGAGGGGCGTTCGTTTACTGGTCCGTTCCGAAACGTCAAGAAGGGTGACCGCCGCGGAACATTAGTCCGCGTGCATCACCGCGTTGGGCAGGCAGCAAATTGATATCGATCAAAATATATTGCGGCAGCCGGAATGATTTTGGCATTTGTCCAGGTGATGACTGACCGTCGCCAAACCTGGTTCGTATCGAGATCGATACCTAAGCGGCCTGCCTCTCCCGGTGACAGCTTGCCTGCTCATCGAATATCGACGCCCGGGTACCGGCAATCAACGCCGTGACCGGTCACCCGATGGAGGGCGTCGCCCTATCCTCGACGATGCCGCGCTACAGTCCGGTGGTGCGGTCGAGGTGCAGGCCGGCGCGAAGCTCCCGCCAGCATGCGCGCCCGGTTGCGGCAGGCGGGCCGCGATGGTCAGCATCATTCACCGCTTGCCTCGATCATTCCTGCCTTGATTGCATCCAGAAACAGGCGCCAGTCGCGGTTTACCTGGTCTGCATACGCGACGGCAAATTCGCCGATCGCCGTATCGAACGCGGTTCCTGAACCCATATAGCCCGCAATCCGCGCAGCATCGCCAGAGCGTGCGTGAGCCCGCGCCAGCGTTGTGCCGCACAGCACCGCATGATGTGGCAGCGCTTGGTCTGTGAGGTCCGTGCCAACCATGGCGATGCGTCCGTCGTTCAACTGACGAACGTAACAGGGCTGATCGTCGCCGCGGTCCTCGGTCCAGCCCAGGAATATATCGTCTTGTGTTTGCATCAAGCGCTGACCGGCGACAATGCGCTGGCCGTGATTGCCGTAGAGACTTGGCCCCGCAAATGGGGCCAGCACCGACGGCCGCGCTTCCTTCACCTGCAGCAGCAGAGTGGCGTCGTCAGGCGTGACCAGCAGCGCTATGGCACAGAAGGTTCCGACCGAGCTGACCCCGACAGCTTTGAATGCAAGGTCGGCAAGCTTGTAGCGATCCACCAAAATGCGCTGCTCTTCCGGCAGGTTCATCTTGTACGATTCAAACGCTGTCCGCGCTGCTTGCTCGTGCGTGTCGTCGTCCTGACCGGTCAGCGGAAAGACCACGGGTGGCCGAGGCCGAATCCGCCAGGACGCCTTGTGGCGCTCGATCAGCTTCGGATAGCCCTTATACGACGCCAACGTCACGTCGTGCAGCCGTTTCAGCTCGCGCCCACGCAGGCGCGAATCTTCGATCGAACTGAGCACCTGCATTACGTCGATCCGCGACCGCCACGCATCGAGCGGCTCCATTCTGCTGAGCGCCGCCAAGTGGGTGCGGTAGGAGTATGCGACGCTGCGGGCGAGGTGACGGCTCATTCGCTCCGGCAAGCCGCGGGCATTGGCTGCAGCCACGAAGCTGACAGCCAGGCGCTTGAGATCCCATTCAAATGGTGCCGGCAACGTTTCGTCGAAATCGTTCAAGTCGAAGACAGGCGTCCCGTCCGGGGCCGCGAACATCGCGAAATTCGCCAGGTGGCAGTCACCGCATGACTGCACGCGCAGCCCGAGATTGTGCGTCTGTGCCAGATCCGCCGCCATGATCGCCGCGCTGCCACGCAAAAATGCGAACGGCGAAGCGCGCATGCGGCCGTAGCGCAACGGCACCAGATGCGACAGCAGATGCCGGTTGCTCTCGATCAGCAATTGAACCGGATCGCGCCGGTTGACGGCAGGTTTCCAGGTCGCATGCAGGCTGCGCGGTACGATCTTCCGCAATGCCTGCCCGGCCTGCCGGCGTTCTGCGATCGATCGCACGGCGTCCGGCGGGACATGCTCCAGCGGCATGGCGTGGCGTGGCGTGCTGTTTGTGCAGGCGGCGGCGTGGTCAGAGCCGAACGGAATCGATTATGCCAGACAACGGCCCCGAAAGTCTCTTACGCCGTTGCTGCAGTCAATTTTGTTACAAAATCGCGTCACATCTGTGACAACCGGATTGGCGACCAACTATCCGCCGGCGCCTTTGACCCGCATGGTGTCCCAGGTGGACGCCGGTGGCGGAGGCCCGTCGGCCGGATTCCAGCGGCCAGATTTCTTCAGCGCCTCGGCCACGTCCTTCGGCATGTAGTTCTCATCATGCTTGGCGAGCACTTCGGACGCGCGGAACAACCCGCCCGGCCGCATGGTGCCCAGCACGACAACACCCTGACCCTCACGGAACAACGACGGCACGATGCCTTCGTAGCTGACCTTCACGGCCGCATGGCCGTCAGTGACGCGGAATGTCGTGATTGGTTTCCCGTTCAGAAGCTCATGGCGCACGCTGCCTTGCTCCACCATCCCGCCCAGCCGCAGGCTGCGGCCGTTCTCCGGCTGCTGCGCAAGTTGCGATGGCGACACGAAGAACACCAGGTTGCTGCTGAGCGCCGATAGGCTGATCGCGGCGGCGGAGCCAACTCCCACCCCGCAGGCCACCAGCAGCCACAGACGGCGGCGCTTGCGTGTCATACCGGTGGGCCCCGGCGGTGCGCACGCGGATCGAGCGCGGCGAGGCGGCGACGCGCGCGGCCGGCCCGCAGCACCGCGGACAGCGAAAATCCCAATGGAATGACGACCCCCAGCGCGTAGGACGCGGCGATGTAGGGGAGGTAGCTCATGCGGCCGGTTCACTCACGGCGTCGGACGCGGCACGCGCCATCATCAGCGCGCGAATGCGCCGCTCCAGCACCGCGGCCCGGATGCGAACCAGCACGATCGCGGCGAACACCAGGGAATAGCCGACGGCGGATAACAACAGCGGCCACAGCATGCCGATATACATGTGCGGTGCACCGGTCAGCGTGATCGTGTCGGGTTGGTGCAGGGTGTTCCACCAGTCAACGCTGAACTTGATGATCGGCAGGTCGACGGCGCCTACCAGGGCGAGGATCGCGCCTGCGCGGTACCCCCGCACGGGGTCGTCGAAGGCGCGCACCAGGGCGATGTGGCCGAGGTACAGAAAGAATAACACGAGGACTGAGGTCAGGCGTGCGTCCCACACCCACCATGCGCCCCACATCGGTTTGCCCCAGAGACTGCCAGTCGCGAGGCACATCGCGGTGAAGCCGGCGCCCACCGGGCTGATCTCGGCGGCAGCGAGGTCGGCCAGCGGGTGGCGCCAGACCAGCGAAACCGCCGAGCATATCGCCAGCCCCAGGTAGCCGGCGGACGCGAGCCATGCAGCGGGGACGTGAATGTACATGATGCGGACGGCGTCGCCCTGTTGCCAATCCGCCGGAGCGAAGAACAGGCCCCAGACCAGGCCGGTGGCAGTGACGACAACGCCCGCAACCGACACCCACGGCAATACCGCACCTGAAAGGCGAAGGAACTGCCCCGGGTTAGCGAAGCGGTGTGGCGATCGCCGCCGAGCGGCGGGCGAAGCTATGACCGAAGGAGCATCCACGCGCACAACCTATCTTACGCCGCCCGCGGTTTGAAGGCAGATGGGATTGCCGTAGTCTGGGGGCAGCCGGCGTTCCCGGGAATGCCGTGGAGGAAACTTCATGCTGTCGGCCGCTGTTCGCATTGAGGTACGTCAACGGGCTTGCGCGATTCCCCCTTCCCCGTGGGGAAAGGGAGCGGGTGGCGGGGGCCGTGCTGGATGGACCGTCCCCCCGACTGCCTTCTGCGACGGCGGGGCGAGGCCTCGGAGTCCGCGATGACCCAGTACTGGCTGGTGAAGTCGGAGCCGGGCGCATTCTCCTGGGATCAGCAGGTGGCAAGCGGTGTGGAGGCCTGGACCGGGGTGCGCAATCACGCCGCGAAGCTGAACCTGAAGGCGATGAAGGTAGGTGACCGGGCGTTTTTCTATCACTCGGGGGTCGGCAAGGAGATCGTGGGCGTGGTGGAGGTTGTGCGTACGGCATTTCCTGACCCGACCGCCGACTCAGGCGACTGGGTCGCCGTCGACATGAAGGCGGTCAGCCCGATGCCGAAGCCCGTGACCCTGCAGGCGATCAGGTCGGATCAGAAATTAGCGGATATACTTCTTATCCGCCAATCGCGCTTGTCGGTGATACCCATCTCGAACGCGCACTGGGATCGCATTTGCCGAATGGGCGGATGGAAGGGATGATCCCAGCCGCTTCCAGCGGCCTTCATTCAGATCCGGGACAGCGGGGCCCATTCATCACGGGGGTGCATCAGTTTGGCGCGTGTTTGCCGACGCATGGCCGCCCACTGCGTCAAAAAGCAGGACACACTGAGGCGAAACCGCCAACCCTCTTCCTGGGGATCGCGAGCAGCGCGTCCAGCAAGCTGTACCGCAGGTGTGCGTTGCGCTCCAGATCGCCTTCTCTGTGCTCGCCGCCGCGGAGCGGGCTGCCGTTACGGTTCTGAAGCATTCCGGCGGCTATGTCCGGCAGATCACCGGCTCGCTCGCCTTCCAGCCGGCGGCGGGAGACGTCATCGATGAAGCGCATCGCCCACCCGCGCCGCCCCTCGGCACGCCGCAGGCGCCAGACCCATACGGACCACGTGGCCACTCGGCCAGACCGTCGTGTCGGTGGGCTGCTCGGTCGCTTGAACCCCGGCCGGGCGGTGCGTAGCCTCCGGGGATGACGCCAGACACAGGACCGCGACAGGCCGCTCGGTCGAGCGAGCAGGAGGGACCATCGGGTTCAGAGGCGCCGCTTCTGCTTGCCGTGGACGGCCAGCGCGTGCTCTGCCGTCTCGAGGACATTCCCGATGGCGCGAGTAAAGGCTTCGCCGCGATCGCCGGCGGTTTCACCGGGCTGATGGCGGTCCGCCGCGGGAATGCGGTCTTCGTCTATGTCAATTCCTGCCCGCATATCGGCACGCCGCTCGACTGGACACCGGACCGCTTCCTCTCGCGTGACGGCAGAACTATCGTCTGCGCCACACACGGCGCCCAGTTCCGCATCGACGACGGCGTGTGCATCAACGGGCCATGCGTTGGCGACAGTTTGGAATCGGTGCCGACAGAGATCAGAGACGGCACGGTGTACGTGCCGAAAGACGCCGGCTTGTAGACGTCCCGGAGTCGGTAACAGGAAGGAACCACGCCCATGCCAGACATTCAGCACTCCGAGACGCAAAGTTTTCCGGTTCGCCCCGAAATCGCGGCGAAGGCGCATGTTACCCACGCACGCTACATCGAGATGTTCGAGCATGAGGCACGAGATCCGAACGGGTTCTGGCAGGGGGAGTCGCGGCGCATCGCGTGGATGAAGGCGCCGACAAGGATCAAGAACGTCAGCTTCGCCGGCAACGTGTCGATCAAGTGGTTCGAGGACGGTGCGCTGAACGCGTCAGTGTCCTGCTTGGACCGGCACCTGGCGACGCGTGGTGACCGCACCGCGATCATATGGGAAAGCGACGACCCATCGGTGTCGAAGCACGTGACGTACCGCGAGCTGCACGAGCAAGTGTGCCGGCTGGCGAATGCGATGAAGGGGCTTGGCGTCAAGAAGGGCGACCGCGTCACGATCTATCTGCCGATGGTTCCGGAAGCGGCAGTGGCAATGTTGGCGTGCGCCCGCATCGGCGCGATTCACTCGGTTGTGTTCGGCGGGTTCTCACCTGACAGCCTGGCAAACCGCATCCAGGACTGCGCTTCAGAGCTGGTGATCACCGCCGATGAAGGAAGGCGCGGCGGGCGAACTGTGCCTCTGAAGGGCAACACGGATGCGGCGCTGAAGTCATGCCCTGGCGTGAAGAACGTCATCGTAGTGGGGGTTACCGGCAAGGCCGTGCCGATGGTCGCCGGGCGCGATCATGACTATGCGACGGTGTGCGCGGCTGCCTCGCCCGACTGCCCCCCGCTGCAAATGAACGCGGAAGATCCGTTGTTCATTCTGTATACGTCCGGCAGCACTGGCAGGCCTAAGGGCGTGCTGCACACCACCGGGGGATACATGGTGTGGGCCAGCTTCACGCATGAAATCGTATTCGACTACCAGCCGGGCGAAATCTTCTGGTGCACCGCGGATGTCGGCTGGGTGACCGGGCACACCTATATCGTTTACGGACCGCTGGCGAACGGCGCGACGACGGTGATGTTTGAAGGCATCCCGAACTACCCCGACAGCAGCCGCTTCTGGCAGGTAGTGGACAAGCACAAAGTCAACATCTTCTACACCGCACCGACGGCAATCCGCGCTCTGATGCGCGACGGCGAGGCCCCGGTGCGCAAGACGTCGCGCCGCTCACTGCGCATCCTCGGTAGTGTCGGCGAGCCGATCAATCCGGAAGCCTGGCTCTGGTACGATCGGGTCGTGGGCGAGCATCGCTGCCCGATCGTCGATACATGGTGGCAGACAGAAACCGGCGGCATCCTGATATCGCCGCTACCGGGCGCAACCGCGTTGAAGCCGGGTTCGGCGACGTGTCCTCTGCCTGGGGTGAAGCCGATGATTGTCGATGCTGATGGCCATGAGCTGCACGGGGAGTGCGAGGGCAATCTGTGCATCGCGGACTCTTGGCCGGGGCAGATGCGCACCGTGTTCGGCGATCACGACCGCTTTGTGCAGACCTATTTCTCCACGTTCAAGGATTTGTACTTCACCGGCGACGGCGCACGACGTGACGCGGACGGCTATTACTGGATCACCGGACGTGTCGACGACGTGATCAATGTGTCTGGCCATCGCATGGGCACAGCCGAAGTCGAAAGTGCCCTGGTGGCACATCCGAAGGTCGCGGAAGCCGCTGTCGTGGGCTTCCCGCACGACATCAAGGGACAGGGCATTTACGCGTACGTGACTTTGAAGCTAGGCGAGGAACCGACCGAGGCGCTGCGCAGAGAACTCGTCGCCTGGGTGCGCAAGGAGATCGGCCCGATCGCCTCGCCCGATGCGATTCAGTGGGCGCCAGCGCTGCCGAAGACGCGCAGCGGCAAGATCATGCGACGGATCCTGCGCAAAATCGCGGCAAACGAGACGGACAGCCTGGGCGATATATCAACACTGGCGGATCCCGCCGTGGTGACCGAGTTGGTAGAGAACCGCGCGACATGACGGAAAGCAAGGGCGTCGATATCGCGCGGGTTTAGCAACTGCGATGGGGACGCGACCTGTCTGTCGGGTCGCGCCGCTCGATCAAAGTCTTTGAATGTGCCCAGGAAGTCTCGCTTGCCAATCTCGATACCGCGGCGGCGGAGGATGTTGTACGCCGCCGTGGTGTGGAAATAGAGGTTGTGCCGGCAGAAGTGCAGCATACAGGCGCGGCCTTTCATGGTCCGCTGCGTGCCGCCGGCGTTCCATGAGATATTCTCGTCCTCGGTGTGCTCGATCTGCGCCGCAGTGGCGCTTTTCACGAACGCCAACGACTTATCGACGCGCTCGCGCGCCGCGGCGAGAGTTGCGTCGTCGGTGGCAGCGAAGTCAGGCGGCGTAATGCGCGCCTGCCGCCCCGGTGTATTTCGCGCGAAATCGGTGGCCTGGCGGATCTGCCGGGGAACAGTGAACATGTCCGGATATAGCCGGTCTGCCCACAGCGCGAGGTCTTCGAATTTCATGGCTGCCGCCTGCTCAATCACCTTGTCGAGCACGCCGGACAAGCCGCTCATCATCTGCGCGCCGGACGGCAACGCACGCATCGAACATCGAGAACGCCATGGGTCATTCCTGCTTTGTTGCAGCCAGCTCGGGCTGGTTCAGTGCGGCCGTAGCAGCGGTGCCAGCGCGTCACCCGCCCCGGTCATCAGAATCTGCACGCCGATGCACAGTAACAGGAAGGCCGAAAGCCGCGTGACCGTACGGCTACCCCTGGGTCCCATCAGGCGCGCGATGCGATCGGCCGAACGGTAGGTGACCCAGATGACGACCGCCAGCGCCCCTGTTGCGGCGGTCATGCCGAGGAAATACGCCACGGGCGACCCAGAATCGTGCGGATGCCCGGATCCCAGCGTGATCGCGACCGAAATGGTGCCGGGGCCGGTCGTGATCGGGATGGTCAAGGGGAACAGAACGACGTCGTCGGAATTTCCCGTGTCTGCCGCTTGAGCCTGCTTACGATCACCAGATTCTTCCGGCGCTTGCAACAAATGCCAGCCGGTGAGCGTGACGACAATGCCGCCTGCAATGCGCAGTGCATCGAGCGTGATGCCGAAAAAACCAAGCACGTAGGGGCCGGCCCACAGCGCGACCGTCATGACAATCAGTGAATAGAGCGCGACCTGACCGGCCATCCGTGCGTGTTGCTGCGGCCGGATAGTGGTGAATTCGCGAAAGATAAAGGCGCCGCTTATCGGGTTGACGATCGAGAAGAGGGCGGGGAAGCCGAGCAGGAATGCGGTGATCGCCTCGTGCATGCCGCGGCATCAGTCGAGTTTGGGGTGTCTGTTCGCCCAGGGTTGAGCTTGCTCGAATGCCGCGGCGGCCTGCAACACGCCGAGATCGTCGAAGCGGCGGCCCACGATCTGCAGGCCAACCGGCAATCCTGCGGCGTTGAAGCCGCATGGAATGCTGGCTGCAGGGTTCCAGGACATGTTGAAGGGATAGGAGAATTCCGCCCACATCACCCAGTCCCAGTGGTGCTGTGGCCAATGCTTCGGCATCAGCAGCTCGGCGGGGAAGGCGGCAACCGATACGGACGGGGTTAGCAGGAAGTCCCAATCCTCAAACCATCGATGGATCGCCGCGACGTAGGCCATCTTGCGTTCGCGCGCTTCCTGGTACTGCGAGACCGAATAGTTCTGCGCCGCGTTGATGCAAGCCACCAGCCCAGGATCCATTTCCGATTGCCACTTCTCTAGGTAGCGCGCGAGGCGGGTCATATGCGCCGCCCAGAAAAAGCGGATTAGTTCGGGGCCCGCACTGGCCCAGGGCGTCGGTACCTCCTCGACGGTTGCACCGAGATCGCTGAACCGTGCTACCGCTTTGCGCACGAGTTCAGCCACGTCGGGATCGACCCGCGCATGACCCAGATCCGGGCTGAACGCAATCCGCTTACCTTTTATTCCTTCATGCAGGCGGTTCACGTAATTGGCTGGGCCGGCCTCCAACGACGTGAAGTCGAGCGGATCGGGCCCGGACATCACCTCCAGCATCAGCGCACCGTCGGCGACGGTACGGGTCATGGGGCCGTTGTGCGAGGTGAAGTCTCCGACCGCGACGGGATAGGCTGGCACGCGGCCGAAGCTCGGTTTGAGCCCGAACACGCCGCAGAAATGCGACGGCATCCGGATCGAGCCAGCGCCATCGCTGCCCTGATGCAGCGGCCCGAAACCGGCTGCGGCCGCGGCCCCCGCCCCTGCCGATGACGCGCCGGCGTTGTAGCCGTGCTTCCACGGATTATGGGTGATGCCGGTCAGCGGGCTGTGCGACACGCCGGTCCAACCGAATTCGGGTGTCGTCGTCTTGCCCAGTACGATCGCGCCTTCTCCCTGGAGGCGGGTCACCAATGGCGTGTCCTCGGCCGGCTGGTGGTCGGCGAAGATCTTGCTGCCGTGTTGCGTCGGAAGATCCTTGGTGATCGCGAGATCCTTGATCGTCACGGGCACGCCGTGCAGACGGCCGATACGCGCGTCACGCATCAACGTCGCCTCTGCGCGCTTCGCCGCATCCATCGCCCGGTCCGCCGCCAGGCAAACGAACGCGTTCACCCGCGGCTCGTATTTTTCGACGCGCGACAGCACCGCGTGCATGTATTCGACCGGCGACAGCCTCTTGGTGCGGATCTGCTCGGCAATTTCGGAGGCCGGCGTGAAGCAGAGCGTCTCGGAGTCCATTCCTGTTTCCTTTAGTATGTCGCGCGGCCGCCGGAGATATCGAACACCGCGCCTGTGGAGAAGCTGCACTCATCGCTCGCAAGCCAGAGCACAAGCGAAGCGACCTCGTTGATCTCACCGAACCGGCCGAGAGGGATTTTCGACAGCATCCAGTCGATCTGCTGCTGCGTCATCTGTGAAAAGAGCGGCGTCTTCACTGCCGCTGGCGTAACGCAATTGACGCAGATGCGCGTGGCCGAGAGTTCCTTGCCCAGCGCCTTGGTGAGCCCGATCACGCCGGCCTTCGATGCGGAATAGGCGGAGGCGTTTGGATTGCCCTCCTTCCCGGCGATCGAGGCAATGTTGACGATGCGGCCGTAGTCGTTCTGCCGCATGAACGGCACCACCGCGCGATTGCAGTAGAAAACGCCTTTGAGGTTCACATCGATCACGCGATCCCACTCGACAACCGGGTATTCCCATGTTGTGTGATTGGGGCCGGTAATGCCGGCGGACGTCACCAGGATGTCGATCCGCCCGAGGGCAGAGGCGGTATTGGCGGCAGCGCGATGAACGGCGTCTGGGTCGGTGACGTCCAACGTCACCTTGTGCGCGGCTTCCGCGTTCGCCAGAGCAGCCGCGTCGCGGTCCCACAGCGAAACCCGAGCACCCTCCTCGGCCAGCCGCGCCGCAATGCCGGCCCCGATGCCTGACGCGCCGCCGGTTACGATGGCCAAGCGTCCTGCAAAACGTGCGCTCATGGGAGCCCCCACCCGTAGCTCTCGCTATCAGGACAGCGGATGGGTGTTCCGGCAAGAGCATGCCAGACGGCGCCGCTGCTTTGCCGCTCCCCGTTGTGCTCCGCTAATCTCCCCTGCGATCGATCCGCAGGGAGGACCCATCCATGGCATCCATCACCGTCCAGGCCACCGACGGTTCCGGCAGCATGTCCTGCTACATCGCTGAGCCGAAAGCCAAGCCAGCTGGCGTCGTCGTCCTGATCCAGGAAATTTTTGGGGTCAATCAGGCGATGCGCGACATCGCCGACTGGGTTGCCGACATGGGCTTCGTTGCCGTCTGCCCTGACTTGTTCTGGCGCATCCAGCCGGGCATCGACATCACCGACAAGACGGAGGCGGAATGGAAGCGGGCCTTCGAGCTGTTCGGCAAGTTCGACCAGGCGAAGGGTGTCGACGACCTGACTGCGACCATTGCCGCAGTCCGGAACATGGCCGGGTCGAACGGCAAGGTTGCCACAATGGGCTACTGCCTGGGCGGTCGGCTCGCATTCATGATGGCCGAGCAATCCGATGCCGACCTGAACGTGTCCTATTACGGCGTCGGGCTCGACAATCTTCTGAGCGATATCGGCAAGGTGACGAAGCCGCTGATCGTGCACATCGCCGACAAGGACGAGTTCTTCCCGCCTGAAGGACGCGCGAAAGTGGTGGAGGCGACGAAGGGTCACCGTCTGATCCGTTGCTACAACTATCCGGGTGCTGACCACGCTTTCGCACGGGTGAATGGCGTGCACTGGGATGGCCGTTCTGCCGCGATTGCGAATGGGCGAAGCGCTGAGGCTCTGGTCGCAGCGCTGACATAACCATCGCCCGGCCGTCCACCGGATACTGACCCCCTCCCATTCGGTCAGGGGGAATGTTAAACGTCGCGTATGAACGCAACCGCACCCTCCAGCGTCGCCGGCAAGGGCCTCGCACGGTCGCCTGGTGCCCTCTCAGGCATCAAGGTCATCGACCTGACCCGTGTGCTCGGCGGCCCCTATTGCACGATGATCCTGTCGGATCACGGCGCCGAGGTCATCAAGATCGAGCCGCCGCAAGGCGACGAGACGCGCGACTGGGGGCCGCCGTTCCGCGACAGCGACGCCAGCTACTATATCGGCGTCAACCGCAACAAGCGCGCCATGTCGCTCGATATCGGCAAGCCGGACGGCCGCGCCGTCCTGCTGCGGCTGCTTGAAGGCGCCGACGTGCTGGTCGAGAACTTCAAGCCCGGCTCCTTGGAAAAATGGGGCCTGAGTTACGAGGAAGTACTCTCGGACCGCTTCCCCACGTTGATCCATTGCCGCATCTCCGGCTTCGGCGCGAGCGGTCCGCTCGGTGGCCTCCCCGGGTACGATGCGATCCTGCAGGCGATGACTGGCCTGATGAGCGTCAACGGCAATGCGGACACTGGGCCGATGCGTCTGGGCACAGCAATCGTTGACATGGGCACCGGCCTCTATGCTGCGATCGGGATCCTCATGGCGCTGCACGAGCGCAGCGTTTCCGGTCGTGGCCAGTATCTCGATATGACGCTGTACGACTGCGGCCTCGCGCTACTGCACCCGCAGGCGGCGAACTATTTTCTGAACGGCAAGCGCCCTGTCGGGACGGGCAATGTGCATCCGAACCTGGTACCGTACGACAAGTTCGCAACCAAAACCTGCGAGATCTTCATCGCCAGCGGCAATAACGGTCAATTCCGGCGCATGTGCGAGCTCATCGGCCGGCCCGACCTCGCCGACGATCCGCGCTTCGCCGACAACGGCAAGCGCAACGTGAACCGCGACGCGCTGGGTGCGGCGCTCGCCAAGGCGTTTGCCGAGCATGACGGCAACGAACTGGCCGACCGGCTGATCCGCAACGGCGTTCCTGCCGGGCCGGTCCTGCCGGTCGATCAGGCTACCGCCGCACCGCATACCGCACACCGCGATATGGTGACGGAGCTCAACTGGTACAAAGGCATCGGCACGCCGATCAAGATGTCCCGCACACCAGGCGGCACGCGCCGTCCGCCGCCGCGCTTCGGCCAGGATGGCGCGGCCATCCTGGCGCAGCACGGCTACTCAGACGCGGAAATCGGCGTGCTGGAGCGCGCCGGCGTTCTGCACACCAAACGACGGTCCTGACTGCGAGGTAAACCGGCGCGCGTCGAGGCGATTGACCGTCGCCCTTTCATCAGCCGCACCGTGACGCGCTGCACCCGGTCGTTCA
>JASHQG010000421.1 GCA_030037665.1 Acetobacteraceae bacterium | reverse complement strand
CTGGCCGAGGTCAGCAGCGTCAGCACCGAATAGGCGAACGGTACGAGCGGCAGGATGCCGAACGCACCGAAGCCCAGGCCCAGCGTCAGCAGCCCGAACAGGAACAATACGAACCACAGCGCGGCCAGCAGCAGGCCGATCAGCAGCGCGTCCACGAACCAGGCAGCAACGCGGCGCGACATCACGCCCTCGGTCAGCAATTCATCGGTCGGAGTGGGCATGCGGTCGCTCATGGCACCATCCGGATGTTTGCGGTGATCTTAGCAGGCTCCGGCCCGAGTGTGATGGTCTCTCCGTCGCGCCAGCGCCGCACGAAGTTGCGGCTGAAAATGCTCAGCGGATTGCCGGACTGGCCCGGCGTGACAACGAACAGCGAGTGGTCGAGCGTGGCGAGATCGTATGCACCCCGGAACGAAGCGCCGTGCACCGACTGAAAGCGCATGAACAGCGGGCCACCGCGATCAACCGTGGTGCCGTCACCAGGACTGGCAATCTTGATCGTGGTCAGCGCGCTGATCACCGGAATGTGGCTCAGGAACGGATGGGCGAACACCGCTGGGTGCGCAGTACCCCAGCGCCAGGTCGACGGATTGGCACCGAAACGCTTTGTCAGCTGTGCGACCGCGGCGGCGAGCGAGGTCGCAAGGTCGGCGTTGCAGTCGCCATTGCACCAGTGCGCCCCGGCCGGCGTCAGCACCCAGGCGACGAAGTCAGGAATGGGGCCGCCGTCGGCCAGCGGAATCCTGTGGTTACGCAAGAGCAGCGCATAGAACTCGTCGACCCAGGCGTTGAAAATCAGCGGCTGCGGGGCATCTCGGGTCATTGCCCCGTCCCAGTTTTCCAGCAGCGCCTGTGCCCGGCCTGCGGCGCCTGGCTGCGGCGGGACGGCGCGCAGTACTGGCAGAATGCGCTCAGCAAAGGTGCTGACCACATCGGTCTGCATGCGGGCGAAATCGGCGGCGGTGAACGTGGAGGACGTGTCCAGCATCTGGCGGATGCGCCTGGCGCGCCAGTCGCCGAACCAATCGCGGCCGAGGAATACCGGGAAATCGGGCGGGGCGATCCGCTCGTTGGTATTGACCAGGCGGCCGCTGGCGGGCGCCACGGTGTGTGGCAGTTGATCACCCGAAGCCCACCCGACCCAGTCGTGCGAACCGTCACCCGGCACCGGCGCGGACCCGTCGCCCGCGCGGCGGATCGGGACACGGCCGGTTACGAACAAGCCGATGGTGTGGCGGTCGGCAACCAGCAGGTTCTGCACCGGGGAGGTAATCATCGCGGCAGCTTTGCCAGCCTCCTCCACGCTCTGCGCCTCGTTCAGCATGAACAAGCCGGTCGCAGCGGTGTCGCCGGGCGCGAGGTTCGCCATCTCGACCGCCAGTATTGGCCCGCCCCGGCCAAGCAGGTCACTGATGACCGGGCCGTGCCGGGTCTCTCGTACGTCCAGCCTCACGTCAGGCCGGCCGCGGACCTTGATCACCTCGTGGTGCACGGTGAACGGCCGAGGACCGTCCGGCGTCGCGTATTCGTCCTTGCCGACGGGTTGCTCGATGAAGATGTCCTGGGTGTCGGCACCCGTGGTCGTGAAGGTCCAGGCAATGTGGCTGTTGTGGCCTAGGATCACGCCGGGCACACCGGGCGCGGTCGCGCCGGCGAGCGTCTCGGACGGTGTGTCGATGCGCGCCAGGTACCAGATGCCGGGGAATCCGAACGCGAGATGCGGGTCGCCGGCGAGCAACGGTGCGCCGCTGGTGCTGTGGCTGCCGTCGACGGCCCATTCGTTTGACGCGGTTCCGGGCTGGGTGAACGGCGAGGGGAAACGCGGCAGCACCTGCACCAGATCCGCGGCGGCCTCGCGCAGTGGCGCGTCCGACGTGAGCCTGGCTTCGGGGTGTCCACCCCCGGCATGGTCGGGCCATAGTTCGTCGATCAGTTGCTGTGGGACATGGCCGGCAAGTGCCTCGCGCGAAAGCTCGGTGCGCCAGTTGAGCGACAGCCACAGGCCCATGGTCTCGCCCCACAGCAGCGAGTCGACCGGTGTCCAGGCCTTCGGCGCGCCGAGGAACAAGAACTCGGGCGCGGCGAAGCGGCCGCGCCGGGCGATCCAGGCGTTCACGCCGCGCGCGTAGGCTTGCAGCGCGGACTGCGTCTCGGGGGCAAGGAGGGCGTAGTCGGCCTCAGCGGCGCGGCGCAGACCGAGTGTTCGCATGGTCTTGTCAAGTGACAGCGTCGCCGGGCCGGCGATCTCTGACAGCCGCCCGGCAGCGTTGCGCCGCATTAGATCCATCTGGAACATGCGGTCGCGCGCGTGGAGGTAGCCGAGTGCAACGTCAGCATCGAGCGTGTTGGCGGCGCGGATGCGCGGCACACCATCTTGGTCGATGCGGATGTCGACCGACGCGCCGAGGCCGGGGATGTGCAGCGTCTGATGCCGTGGCGGCAGGGTGAGCCACAAGATGCCGCCGATCAGAGATGCGGCCAAGAGGACGGCGGTGCCAAGGACGGTCAACAGGCGGGAGATACCTCGCAGCAGGGGGCGCATGACAGCCGCGAGAGTGCCGGGACGCGAGGGCCGTTGGGAAGGGACGGTTGGCTGACAAGGCACGGCATTACCGCCGAAGCTGGAACACGCAGAGCGACACCACCATCACCGTTGCGCCGAGCACCTGTAGCTCGGTTACCATTTCGCCCAGCAGCAGGATGGAAAACAGGCTCGAGAGGATCGGCTCCAGGTTCATCACCAGCGCCGTGTGGAATGCCCCGACACGAGCCGTGGAGACGTAAACCCACAGCGTCGACAGCGTCGTGGTGACGCCCATGCCGAGGAACGCGATCCAGCCGGCGTCGGTCAGCGGCGGATGGAACGTGGGGGTCAACAGCGATGCCCCGACGAAGACGATGGCGGCGGCGAGCAGCGAATACCATGTGGTCAGGCGGGCGTCAGTGCCGCCGAGCTTCGCACGCGTCACGAGCAACGAGATGACGCGGGCGACGGCCGCGCCGAACGCCGCGATCAGGCCAACGGGCTGCACTGCGCCGGACTGCGCGTCCAGCATAAGCGCCAGGCCGCAGAACGCGGCGACGGCGACGGCGAGACTGCGCAGACTGAGGCGCTCGATGCCAAGCACCGCACCGGAGATGCCGGTTAGCAGCGGGTAGATGAAATAAGCGAGGATGGCGACCGACAGCGGCATCAACTGGATCGCCAGTAACAGCCCGAACACGTTGGCTGCAAACAATGCTCCGAGGCCAAGCGAGATCAGTCGTGCCTGCGTCGAATGCGGCATGCGCGGCGGCAAGGCGCGCAGCCAGCACCAGAAGATACCGGCAGCCAGAACGCCGCGTAGGGTGATCAGCGATAGAACGTCCATGCCCGACGCGAAGACAATCTTGCTCAGAACGTCGGCGACGGCGAAAGAGAGCGCGGCGCCAATGCCGGGCCCGTAGTCGATAATCCGCGGTTCCGCTGTGGCGATCGATGTGGACGTGCTCATGTCTCGTCGAGCAGTCGAAGGCAGGGTGGGTTGGATTGCGTGTCTACTTCTACCAGCGCGCCGTCAGGCACCGTCGCGGTGATATCGACAGCGAACCCGGACATCATGGTGAAGTCGGCCAGTGCGGCGCCCTGCACCATGATCGGGTTGACCGTATTCAACACCAGCGCCGCCGGCACGATGTTGCGCGCAGCCATCTCATGCAGCATCCAGGCGGTTGCGACGCCGCCTTTTGCCGCGTCCAGCACCAGAACCCGATCGACATAGGACTGTCCGGCGAGCTTATGTTCCTGGCGTGAGAACACGCCTTTGGTGCGGTCGAGGTCATAGCGGGCAGAGAAGCCGTCCTTCGCTACCAAAGCGCGTCCACGTACACGCTTACCCATGGCGGCGGTGGCCACGAATTCGTTCAAGGTGCGTCCCTCCGGGTCAGATGATCGGCACCAGTGTGCCATTGGCAGCGAAGGGCGGATAGGTCATTCGCCGGATCACGCGGAGGCGTACGGCGCGACGTTCAAACACCAAGCCGTGGAGGTCTGCGCTGCACTGTAAGGGAATAGCCGGTCCACATACCGCGAACGCAGCGACAATAAGCCTGCGGTCGTACCGTTGTGCCGTGGTGGCGCAGACATTGCGATCGGGCGCAGCCCGATGGCACTATGAGCTGATTCGTCCCCTGCACGCCGTCTCAACGCATGCCGCCATGGATAGAAGGGCGGGCCGGTATCCGTAGCCGCCGAGGATGTTGGTGAGCTTCGCCGAATTGGTGGCCAGCGCCTGCCAGCCATTCGCCTCTGCCATCTCGCGCGCGTAGCTCTGGTAGAAGCACATGCCCGACAGGACCAGCGCACCGGACGCTTCGATGCGTGCGGTCAGCCCCATTCGATCGGCATCGGACTTTACTTGCGGGCTGGTGATGGCCAGCGTGGGGACGGTAATGCGCCGCCCGTCCAGCATCGCCGCAAGATCGTGCAGCTCGAGCAGCGAAAGCTGCGGTGCGGAAAACACAACGACGTCGATCTTGTCCACGCGGCCCACATAGCTTTGCCGGAAGGCACGCAGCTCGGCCGCGCCGATTGTGGCATGTACCGGCATCCCCTCATCCGCGACGTCGGGCAGGTTCATGGCTTCCGGCGTGATGCCGTCGAGATGGAACAAGGCAACCGAGCCATAGCTTGCCATCGCGGCGCCGAAGTGCTTGAGCTCGTCCGACCCCGGCACGCGATCTATGCCAAGCACCGCCGGCACCTGCCAGTAGTCGCCCGCATGCCGCCCGACCAGCGCACCCAGCGCGCCCCAGTCGGAAAGCTCGGTTGGCGTGTATGTGACGCGCAGTTTCAGTGTGGCACGGCGGTGTGCGTCGAGATGATACCCGTACCGTGGTGTGCGCCCCGTCAGACCTGCCGACAACGCCGACGGTCCGCCTTCGAAATTGCTGCGCGCACCCAGCACACTGTTTGAGTAGATCGTCACACCGGTATCGCCGTACGCCATGTGCTCGTTACGCACCGCCGGCATGATTGTCTGGTAATTGATGCAGGTGTCGGTCATCAGCACGCCCATCGCCTCGAAAGCGGCGATGGCGCGGCGCTCGAGATCGAGCATCCAGGGTTGGTGCTTCAGCTTCGCGGCGGCAGCAAAGTCGGTGCCGCGCGGATCCGTGATCGTCGGAATGCGCACGCGGCGCTGTTCCGCCGGATGCGATGCAAGACGCTCGAGCCATTGCACGCCGGCCACGCCGAGCGATTCCGTGTCCGCCATGATATGTGCCTGTGACACGCGAACGAAATCCGCCGCACCGAGATAGCGGCCGACACGCATCTGGTGCTCGATCGCCCATTGCCGGACGGGACCGGCCTCCCCGGCCAGCATGGCACGTTCCGCGTCGGTCAGTCGCATGGATGGTGCCTGTTCACGCGTGCCCGAGGTTTGCACTGGGACGGTCCGGCATTCAAGGTCAACGGTATGATCGCGAGGTGCGGAACGACGAGCGATCCCAGGCGACGGATGCCTCGTTGCCCGATCGCTCGTCATGACAAATGTCACCGTGCCCAATCGATACGGAGCTTCACACCATGATCGACCTGCATGGAAAAATCGCTTTGATTACCGGCTCGACCGATGGCGTTGGGCGTGCCGTCGCACAACGGCTTGGTGAGGCAGGCGCGCATATTCTCGTTCACGGCCGTGACAGCAAACGCGGCAATGACGTTGTTGCTGCCATCCGCGGTGCCGGAGGCGGGGCCGAGTTCCTGATGGCGGACCTCGGTTCGCTCTCCGAGGTCAGGCACCTCGCGCAAACCGTCCAGCACGCTGCGGACCGCCTCGATATCCTCATCAACAATGCCGGTATCGGTACCGCCGGCGCCGCACGCCAAACCAGTACCGACGGGCATGAGCTGCGCTTCGCCGTCAACTACCTCGCCGGCTTTCTGCTGACCCGTCTGTTGCTGCAGCTGCTCCAGGCAAGCGCACCCGCACGCATCGTCAACGTGTCGTCCGCCGGACAGCAGGCGATCGAGTTCGACGACGTCATGCTGACACGCGGCTATAGCGGTGCGCGGGCCTACTGCCAGAGCAAGCTGGCGCAGATCATGTTCACCGTCGACCTCGCGCAGGAGCTTGCGGGCTCCGGTGTGACGGTCAACGCGCTGCATCCCGCCACCTACATGAACACGGCAATGGTGCATCGGGCCGGCGTGACGCCCATCAGCACCGTGGACGAAGGCGCCAGGGCGATCCTCAACCTTGCCGTATCGCCCGCACTCGACGGATGCAGCGGCTGTTACTTTAACGCCATGCGTGAGGTTCGGGCCAACGCGCAGGCATACGACGTCGACGCACGCCGCCGTCTGCGCTCAATCAGCCTGAAACTGACGGGATTGGCATAGCGACCCGATGACCGCCTTCGCAACGCGGCGTTAGCCCGCGTCGGGCGAGCATGACCCCGCATCATGCTTGGCACAAATCCGCAAGCGCTGCAGCATGCGTAGGAAGAGTGCCGGCACTGTCGCGTGCCCTGGCGCCAACGGGCTGTCCTTCCGCACCTCCCGATATCGCGGTTCATGGCGTTGCATCCCGGCTCTGCAGGAACCCCTTGAGCACCGAAACGAAACCCAAGGGATTGTCGACGTGCACCCAGTGCCCCGCGTTTTTCAGCGTGACAAAACGCGCGCGCGGGAACAGAGCACGGATAGCAGGTCGGTGGTCGGGTCGGACATAATCGGACAACGCGCCCGCCACGAATAACGTGGGGCCACCGTAGCGAAGATCGGCTGGTGCCTCCCAACCCTCCAGCGCCGGAATCGCGCGGGCGATCTCAGCCAGGCCGATCCGCCAGTGCGGGCGTTCACCGAAGACGAGGTTCTGTAGCAGGAACCCGCGCATCGACGCGTTAGGCACGGCTCCCGCGAGTGCCGCGTCGGCGGCCAGACGGGTCAGGCCGGGCGAGAGCTTGAGCGCCATGAGAGCCTCAGCGATGGGTTCATTGCCGTGCACGTACGAAACCGGTGCGATGTCAGCCACCAGCAGCCGCGAAACCGCGTCCGGCCTGGTCAGAGCGGCGAGCATCGCCGTCTTGCCGCCCATCGAGTGGCCAATCAGCGCGGCCGGCAGACCATCGAGCTCGGTCAGTGTCTCCAGCACGTCGGCCGCCATCGTCGGATAGTCCATTTGCGCGGCGTGCGGACTGGCGCCGTGGTTGCGCAGGTCGAGCGCGATGACGCGGAACCGTGGCGCGAGTGCGCGCTGTACCGCGCCGAGGTTGCGCGCTGCCCCGAACAGCCCGTGCAGGAGAACGATTGGTTCACCCTCTCCGGCCTCGACGGCGTGCAGGATCATCGCCGTTTCTCGGGCCATGCGGCCGCACCGACACCGGCCATGATCAGCGCGGAGCCGGCGATCAGGTCGGCGGTGATCGGCTCACCCAGGAACATGTTGGCGAGGACGAGGCTGACCGCCGGCGTACTGAGAAATCCGACGGATGAGACCATCGCCGGCAATTTCGCGGTCGCCTCCACCACGCACCAGGTGCCAACAGGCCCGGCGACGAAGCCGATATAAGCGAGGGACACCCAGCATCCCGCTTCGCTGCAGAGCGTGCCATCCGGCGCGCGCCACCAGATCAACGGCAGCAACAGGACAGAGGCCAGTGCAAAGCACCACGGCATCAACTCGAACAGCGACATCGAGGGGTGCGAGCCCCGGGTGACGATGATTGCGACCGACCACGACAAACCCGCCAACAGCAGGAATCCATTGCCGATCAGAACCTCGACGGATCTCCAGTCTGTTGCCCAGGGGTTCATCAGCACGGCGACGCCAGCCAGGCCCATGCCGGCGGCAAGCCAGCGACGCGGCGGGATGTGTTCTTTCAGAATGAGCAGTGACAGCGGCACCACCCATATCGTGGTGGTGTTGGCGAGGATGGCGGTGCGGCCCGCCGGCAGCCAGGAAACCGCTTCGTGCGCGAGGGCGAAATAGGCGGCGAGCTGAAGGGCGCCGACAGCGGTCAGAGTTGGCAGGTCGGCGCGCCCAGGTATCCGGATGCGATTGCGTGCCGCAACGAGTAGCGCACCTGTCAGGCAGGACAGCACGGCGCGGCCCTCGGCGAACCACAGCGGGGTGGCCCCGAGCGACAGCGCGAACTTGGTCAGCGGCCAGGCACTGGACAGCAGCACGACTGACGCGAAGAGCTGCAACAGAGCACCGGCGGTCACTGTTGGTCGATTTCCGAAGATGATCGTGCCTGTCAGTTGCATCCCCTCGGCCCGCCTCGCATGAGACAGCGATGACCTTTTTCGATCATCGGCCGGGCCCGCCACTTGGGGCAAATCGCCGTGCGCGGACAGGCCGATCGATGCGTGCTGCGCGTCCGTTCGCGGTAGAGAAACTGCCGTTTTGCTGATCGACCTCTGCACCGTCCGGCATGACCCGCCGCCGCGCCGCGACGCCCTGGAGATGACACGCTTCACGCTGCGCGCTGAAGACGGACAACGCTCTGCGCGTGAGACCTTCGCTGGCAGCGTAGACTCGCCTTGACTGTCGGTGCGAGATGCGTAGCGCCAAGCGCCTGCCACGGGAGATTGCTTCGCGCTGCCTGCGCCGCAAAGAAAAGGGATCCGGGGGATTGCTTCACTCCGCGCACGATGACATGGGTTGGTGCATGCAATCCGAACCACTACTGGCGTCAGACGAACCCTCTTCAGTGCGCGTGCTGCGCACAGACGGCGCGTCCGACATCTTCCTGACTGCCGATCATGCCGGGCGGATTATCCCGCGCGCCCTTGCCCAGCTTGGGGTACCGGAGATTGAACTCGCCCGCCACATCGCATGGGACATTGGCATAGCCGGCGTTACCGAGCGCTTGTCCGGCATACTCGACGCCACCGCGGTGCTGCAGACCTATTCGCGCCTGGTCATCGATTGCAACCGCGACCCGACCGTGCCGACGGCGATCCCTGAAGTGAGCGAGATGACGCCAATCCCCGGCAATGTCGGTCTCTCTGCCGCGGATCGGGCGGCTCGCATGGCCGCGATTTTCGCTCCCTATCATGCCGAGGTTGACCGCCTGCTGAACGCACGCGCCGCAGCAGGTCGAAGTACCACCTATGTGGCGATGCACAGTTTCACGCCCGTGTTCAAGGGCGAATCGCGGGCCATGCATGTCGGCGTGCTGTATCACCGCGACATCCGGCTGGCCC
>JASHQG010000420.1 GCA_030037665.1 Acetobacteraceae bacterium | reverse complement strand
AGAAAATGCATCGAACAGCCGACGGCGCGTCGACGTCCTGACGATGACCGAGATGGAACAGCAGAACCTGACAAAGTGGGGTCTGATCTTCAATGAGCCGGATCCGCAGCCGTTCGGCGATGGGCTGCGCCGGACCGGGTTCTATCCCGACATGAGGGAGAGGTTGAGCGACCAGGCCTGGTCGCTCGTGGAGAAGTACGCGGGCGGCCTGGCATGACCGCCGAAACGCACCCGCCGTTCGGCAAGGACCCGGCGCGTGCTCGCAGTCCGCGGCTGCCGCCCAACAAACTCACCGATCCACCCGGAACACCGCCTTGCCGCTGATCCGTCGCGCGCGCAGGTCCTCCGCGACGCGGGCGATCTCCCGCCAGCTTCTTTCCGGTCCGGTCTGCGGCGTCAGTTTGCGGTCAGCGATGAGCGATACCAGAAGCGCCAGATCCGGCGCGAACTGCTCTTCCGGTCCCGAGGTGAAGTAGAAGAAGCTCTGAATCCTCGCATTCTGCGCACCCCGGAAATCGGCAAAGCTGATCGTGCTCGGTTCGCCCGCCGAGTTGCCGTACACCACCACGGTGCCGCGCGGCTCGAGAAGCGTCACGGCGGTGGACAGTGACGCGCCCCCGGCGGACTCCAGGATCAGCCAGAACTTCCCTTGCGCGTTCTCGATCCCCACCACCACCTCTTCCGCCCCGAGTTCACGCAATCCTTCCGCGCGCCCCGCCCGTCCGGCGACCGCGGTGACATGCGCACCGGCATTCGCAGCAAGCTGCACCGCGAGGTGGCCGACCCCACCCGCCGCGCCGGTGATGAGCACGCGCCGGCCCAGGAGCGCGCCGCCATGCCAGAGCGAACGCAGCGCGGTCAGACCGGCCACCGGCAGAGTGGCCGCGGCGGCGAAGCTCACCGAATCCGGCAACACCGCGATACGATGTGACGGCACCGCAACACGCTGAGCCCAACCCAACTCGTCGGTCAGCGCGACGATGCGCGTGCCGGCGGGCGGACCGCTGCCATCGGCCGCTTGCTGCAGAACGGTGCCACTGATGTCCTGCCCGGGTATCCAGCCTTCCTCGTTGTTGACGAAGGAACGGAGTTCCCCGCGGTTCAGCGAGAAGGAGTGCACGCCAACCAAGGCCTCGTTGGGAGCCGGCTGTGGTTCAGGCACGTCGCGGATCTCGACGGGTGCAGGACCTTTGGGGGTGTTGACCAGGGCGAGCATGTGCTTGTCTCCGTGTTGCGCGACGTGATGAGAGAGAGGGCGGTGTGGCGCGGTTCGACGCACACCCTGCCCTCTCCTCTAAGCCGGAGAGGAGCAGAGTATGGCGCGGATGACGGGTGGGGAAGCGATCGTCGACGGGCTGTTGCGGCACGGGATCGATACCGTGTTCGGGCTGCCCGGCGTGCAGGTCTATGGCTTGTTCGATGCATTCGCGCGCGCATCCAATCGCTTGCGGCTCATCAACGCGCGGCATGAGCAAACCACGGCCTACATGGCGCTCGGTTACGCGTACGCGACGGGCAGGCCGGCGGTGTACTCCGTCGTGCCCGGGCCGGGCGTGTTGAACACCACGGCGGCGCTTGCCACCGCCTGGGGACTGAACGCGCCTCTGCTCTGCCTGACCGGACAGGTGCCAAGCCCGATGATCGGCCGGCTGCGCGGGTCCCTGCATGAACTGCCGGATCAGCTCGCGACGCTGCGCAGCCTGCTCAAGTGGGCCGAGCGCATCGAACACCCGTCGCAGGCCCCGTACCTCGTCGCGCGCGCATTTCAGGAAATGCTGTCGGGCCGGCGTAGTCCCGTCGCGCTGGAAATGCCATGGGACCAGTTTTCCGCTGCGGCGGAGGTAACACCGCACGATCCCCTGCCACTGCATCCGGTGCCGGTGCCCGATCCGGCGAAGATCGCGGCGCTTCAGAAGCTGGTCGACAGCGCGCGCGGACCGATGATCTGGGTGGGCGGCGGCGCGCAGCACGCATCGGCCGAGATCCTCGCGCTGGCCGAACGCATCGGCGCACCGGTCGTTTCGTTCCGCACCGGTCGCGGCATCGTCGATGACCGGCATCCGCTCGGGCTGACCATTGCGGCCGCATACAAATTGTGGAGTGAGACCGACCTGCTCCTCGCATTCGGAACGCGTCTGGAAGTACCGACGCTGCGGTGGGGCGCTCTGCCGCCTGGCCTGAAGATCGCGCGCATTGACATCGATCCCGCCGAGATGCGGCGCCTGCGCGTCGATGTCGGCATCATCGCCGACAGCGCGGACGCGGCGCGCGCACTCGCCGCCGACGTTGCACCGCGCGAGGACGCCCGACGGGCCGCTGCGATCGCTCAGGCCAAGGCGGACGCCGCGCTCGATATCCGCAAAGTACAGCCCCAGATGTCGTTTCTCGAGGCGATCCGCGACGTGCTGCCGGAAGAGGGCATCCTCTGCGATGAAATGACGCAGGTCGGTTACGTCTCCTGGTTCGGCTTCCCGATCCATCGGCCGCGTTCACTCATCACGTCGGGCTTCTCCGGCACGCTGGGTGCCGGTTTCCCGATGGCGCTCGGCGTCAAGGTAGCCCACCCGGATAGGCCGGTCGTCGCAGTCACTGGCGACGGCGGCTTTATGTTCGCGAGCTCGGAACTGGCAACCGCCGTGCAGCACGGCATCAACCTTGTGACCGTGCTGTTCAACAACTCGTCCTATGGCAACGTCCTGCGCGACCAGCATCGCCTGTTCGAAGGACGCGACTGCGGCTCGCGCCTGCGCAATCCGGATTTCCAGGCTTACGCGAAGAGCTTTGGCGTGCCGTCATGGCGTGTGACGGAGGCCGACGGGCTCCGCGCCGCGGTGCGGCAGGCCCTGGCGGCGAATGCGCCGGCGCTGATCGAAGTGATCACCGACATCAGGCAGGAATATCAGCCCTGGGAGTTCATCGCGCCCGGGCGGGCCTGAACCGGCTGTCAGAAGGCAAACGCTCCGCCCAAGCTTGACATCTATCATTCCTGCTCTTCACGATCCCCGCCGAACCAAGCAGCGAATTGACTGCCACAACACGGAGGGAACCGCCGATGAAGCTGTCACGCCGACACACCGTCGTGGGTGGTCTCGCCGCTGCCACTATCCTTCACTGGCCGGCCGACGCGGCAGAGTTCAGTTACAAGCTGGGCTCTTCATCCCCGATGGAGCATCCGGCGATGGCACGCTCGGCCGTCGCCGTGAAGAAGATCAAGGAAGAAACCAACGGCCGGCTGGACATCACGATCTATCCGAACAGCGTGCTGGGCGGCGATACGTCCATGATTTCGGAGACGATCTCCGGCGCGATACAGATGTACTTGCTGCCGGTCGATTTGCTGGCGCCGCGCGATCCAGCGTTTGGCATCTTCGGCCTCGGCTTCGCATTTCCCGATTACGATCATGTCTGGGCTGCCGTGGATGGCGAGTTGGGCGATCTCTTGCGCGCCAAGGCCGAGAAGATCGGGCTCCATTGCCTGCCAAAGTCGTTTGATCATGGCTATCGGCAAATCACCACCCGCACCAAGCCGATCAACGGCCCCGCGGATCTGAAGGGGTTCAAGATCCGCCTGCCCGTCGCGCCGCTTCTGATTGCCCTGTTTCGGCACCTGGGCGCGTCGCCGACCGCGATCAACTTCAATGAGGTGTACAGCGCCTTGCAGACCGGTGTGGTGGACGGGCAGGAAAACCCGCTGGTGCTGATCGACACCGCGAAGCTGTACGAAGTCCAGAAATACTGCAGCCTCACCAACCATGTGTGGGCCGGGTTCCACATGTCCTTTAATGTGGCGGCCTGGAAGGCGCTGTCACCCGACATACAGGCAATCGCCACACGGACTTTCACCGAGCAAACGCTGGCGGAACGCGTCGACTTCGTGAAGATGACTGCGACAGAACTGCAGAACCTGACGAAGAAGGGCCTGGTCTTCAACAAGCCTGATACACAGCCGTTCCGCGAGGTGCT